>NZ_JALY01000085.1:0-22770 GCF_002924615.1 Petrotoga halophila DSM 16923
CGGCAGGCCAGTAGATTTCTCTACCTTCAGTTACATGTCAATCCCTGGTAAGGTTCTTCGGTTAGCTTCGAATTAAACCACATGCTCCACCGCTTGTGCGGACCCCCGTCAATTCCTTTGAGTTTCATCCTTGCGGACGTACTCCCCAGGTGGCTCACTTAGCGCGTTCGCTTCAGCACAGAGAGTCTTTCGCTCCCTACACCTAGTGAGCATCGTTTACAGCCAGGACTACCCGGGTATCTAATCCGGTTCGCTCCCCTGGCTTTCGGACCTCAGCGTCAGCTGTAGCCCAGTAGACCAACTTCTTCACCGGCCTTCTTACCTGTATCTGCGGATTTCACCCCTACTCAGGTAATTCCGTCTACCTCTGCTACGCCCAAGATGACCAGTTTCATCCGCAAGCCAATCGTTGAGCAATCTTTTCACAGATGACTTGATCATCCGCCTACGTCCCCTTTACACCCAGTGATTCCGGGCAACGCTCGCCCCCTACGTCTTACCGCGGCTGCTGGCACGTAGTTAGCCGGGACTTTTCCTAATCTACCTTCTTCTGTAGTGTGTCCACTACCCTCTTATTCGATTAGTTCAGAAGTTTACATCCCGAAGGACTTCTTCCTTCACGCGGCGTCGCTGGATCAGGCTTTCGCCCATTGTCCAATATTCCCCACTGCTGCCTCCCGTAGGAGTAGGGCCCGTGTCTCAGTGCCCTTGTGACCGTCCATGCTCTCACACCGGTTATCCGTCATCGGCTTGGTAAGCCTTTACCTCACCAACTACCTGATGGATAGTAGGTCCATCCCAAGGCTGACTCCCACTTTCCCCTCTCGGGCTTATCAGAGTTTACCTACCGTTTCCAGTAGCTATCTCTGTCCTCGGGGTAGGTCCCTACCTTTTACTCACCCGTTCGCCACTGATTATACATCCGAAGATGTATAACCCGTCCGACTTGCATGTGTTACGCACGCCGCCAGCGTTTACCCTGAGCCAGGATCAAACCCTTCATCCTAAACTCTTCAGTCTCCTCTATCTACTTTTCAAAGACCAACATGCATTGAGGGGTGAACCCCTCAAACTCCACAAATTCAAATTCCTTCTTTTTTAAAAGAACTTCGTTTGCATAAAAACGCAAACTTCATTAACTCTTTCATCCTTCAGCGTTGTATATATTATCACATCACTCTACCTTTTGTCAATTTCTTTTTTATGAACTTATTTGAAAATTATTGTGAATTGATAATTTTGTCTGAATCCTTTATTCGAAAACATTGATCTTGTATTTAAACAAGCGAGGCCTTTAAACCCAGGCCTCACTTAAGTTAATTTTGGTTTGATATTTATAGTAATTTCAATGAATATTATAGCCTAATAGTGACTCCTCGATCAAAACTTCATTTTTCATATCATCTACCAACTTACTAGCATCGATTGTTTCGCCTTCTAGTGAATGATTTAGTCTTCTGTTTATAAAATTAGATAAATATTTCATTCCTAAACACCTCCTCATCTTAAAATCAAAAATCTTATTTTTGAAAATCGTTTTATTTCAAAAGTACTTCACTGATGGAACTTTAAAAATTTTTATACTATGAAATTTCTTTCACTATAGTATTATAACTAATGTATATTAAGCACTAATTTAAATTAGATTAATTTTATCGGATTTAATTTTTAAAAAATAGATGCCGTTTCAGCATCTATTTATAATCATATTATTATAATAAATTTACGCAATTAGCTTTGTATTTCTTCCATAAATACAATATTGTCTTTCAACAAAGCTTCTAAATCTTCGACTGTGTATACTTTAAGTGGTTCTATACCGTTAAAGGATGTCGCATATTCATTGGTGTAAGCACCAGTATTTATAAAATATACTATATCGTTATAATCAATATTAATTGGCAATTCAATTTCATCATAGATAGTATCTACACTGTCGCAGGTAGGACCAGCTAAGGTCATAGTTGTTGTTTCGGAATACTCTTTGCCTTCCACCAGCACTTCGTACCTGAAATTTTCAATGGTTTCCATTAAACCGTGAAAAACACCGGTATCTAAAAACACCCAGTTTTGTGTACCCTTTCTACTCCTTAAAAGAACTCTTGAGGCAATTATCCCTGCATTACCAACCATAGACCTTCCCGGCTCAGATAAAACTCTTAACCCTTTCACCCATCCAAGATACTCTTTGATCGATTCATTTATTATTTCTCCAATTTCTTCTACGTCCGGCACTGGTTTTGTATGTTCTACTGGAATACCACCGCCTAAATTCAGCATTTTTAAATCAATCTTTTGCTTGTGAAGTTTTTCAAAAACCTCACTGGCATTCAAAATTGCTTCCTTCCACTTGTATTTGTTATATGATTGCGAGCCTACGTGGAAAGACACCCCATATGGTATTAAACCTTTTCTTTTTGCATATTTTAGGATTTCTATTAGATGATCTACGTCCGTGCCAAATTTACCCGAAAGTGGCCAATCTGAATCGTTGGAACTCATTGACAATCTTCCATATACTTTTGCACCCGGGGCGTTTCTTGCAATCTTTTCAACTTCCATCTCCGAATCTACCGCAAAATATTCTACATTATTATCCCATGCAAATTTTATATCTTTTTCTTTCTTTATAGTATTTCCAAAACTCATTTTATCTGTAGAAATTCCCAACTTCATTAATTTTTCTATTTCCCCTCTTGATGCAACATCAAAAGAAGCTCCTAAATCTCTTAATGTTTCAAGTATACTAGGATGAGAATTGGCTTTTACCGCATAAAAAATTTCGACATCGTTGATTGAATTTTTGAGCTTGTAATAATTTTCCTTTACATAATTAGTATCTAACACTAAAAAAGGTGTTTCAAGAGTTTTTGCCGCTTCTCTTATGAGTTGCGTTAATTCCAATTTATCCAACCTCCCTAAGTTTTTTGGATTATGTTGCCTTTAGAAACTCTAAAACTTTATATATAGCGCCCTTTCACCCCGCTCCCCGCCCATAAGGAAGAGCAGAAGATTCTACCCCTTCTCCCCGCAGGGCCACCCACAGTTATTAGAGTGAGCTCCGTCCTGTAACCCTTTAAAAATCTAAATCTAATTTTTGAAAACAATTTTATTTCTAAAATATTTGGTTTTTAGAGAATCCCAAATTTAAGAATTATAAATTTACAATTGAATATTTAATACACAAAAAGTAACGTGCAAACATTTATTTAGTTAATATATAATTATGCTAAGTTACATTATTAAATATCCCGAAAGGTATTCACAAAATTCCTTTGTAGTGGTATAATTTAAACAAATAGCAGTTAATAAGCCGAGGTGGCGGAATTGGTAGACGCGTAAGATTCAGGATCTTATGGGCTTTTAGTCCGTGCGGGTTCAAGTCCCGCCCTCGGCACCATCCACCTTTCCTTAAGAGGCGGAAACCCGTTTCTTCAGAAAAGGTGGTTTTTTATTTTATGAGTCAATTTTGATATAATTTAAATAATTATCGGAAAATCATAAGGAGGCACTTTGTATTAATGAGAAGCGTTTTTAGAGATTTTACTGATTATTTTTTTGAAATATTGACTTATCCAAAAGAAAAGTGGGATTTATTTTGGCAAGATTACAAGAGAACTTTAAATTTTGTAAATCTTTATCAAGAAAAAAAAGGTATCAAAGATGATGAGATTGTTGAAAAGTTTAAAAAAATTGGAAGAAGGGAACTTGACAAGGCTTTTTGGTACAAGCAAGAAATTATAAAAGATTTAAAAGCCGATATTATCAAGGATCTGACAAAATCCTCTGAAAAGTTTCAACTTGACAGGGGAGATTATGCGGTTTATTTAACTGTATTCACGGGTGATAGCCCTTACGAATTTTTAGAATCATTTAAAGGAACAATAATTGGTGTAGATATACTTTATTTTTATTTCAACAGGGATAAGATCGATCCAAAAACCTTAATAGAAGAAGCAATAATGAAATTCATCAATTCTACAACACCCAATAAGAAAAAAGCTGACTTTTGGATTTTATACGATAAGGTAAAAACGATTATCAGTGACAAAAATTATAACGATAAGCAGAGTATTTTAACATTAATTTCTCAATTGTTATCTGAAAGGATACCTTATTATAATTGGGTAGGTTTTTATCTAGTCGATGAGAGAGAAGACAATTCGCTTGTATTAGGACCTTTTGTTGGAGAGCCAACAGAACACACAAAAATAAAGTTTGGACAAGGAATCTGCGGACAGGCGGCAAGCACAAAAGCAACCTTCGTTGTTGATGATGTTAGCAAAGAAGAGAACTATCTTTCATGCAGCCCAAAAACACAGGCGGAAATCGTTGTTCCCATATTTGATAAAAAAGGAAATATTGTTGGTGAAATAGATATTGATAGTCACGAAAAAGCCCCTTTTGATCAAGACGATCGATCATTTTTGGAAGCTATTGCCAAATTACTTTCTGAGAGATTTTGGTAAATAAGGTGATTATGTGAATCTAGATAAAATTAAAGAAATTTTTAAAGATTATTCTCCAAAACCTATAGGAGTAGAAAAATGTTTTTCTGTGTTGATTTCTTTGATACAAAAAGACAACTCTTTACATCTTTTATACGAATTAAGATCAAAGACTTTAGAGAGACAACCTGGTGAAGTTTCTTTCCCTGGAGGAGAAATTGAGGCCAACGAAACTCCAAAAAATGCAGCAATTAGAGAAAGTTGTGAAGAATTGAATTTGCAACCAGATAACATAGAAATATTGGGAGCAGGAGATTATCTCCTTACTCCCTTTAATTATTTAATATATTCGTATGTGGGTTTTTTGAATACAAACGTTAACACAATAAAACCTAATGAAGAAGTGGAAGAATTATTCACCGTACCTTTAGAATACTTGTTATCTCATGAACCTTTAGTGCATAACACTTATCTTACAAACGAAACAGATGAAGGGTTCCCTTATGATCTTATCCCTAATGGAAAAGATTATAACTGGAGAGTTGGTAAATATCCTGTTTACTTTTATGTTTACGAAGATAGAATTGTTTGGGGCATCACCGCCAGATTAACGTACGAGTTTATTAAGAAATTGAGACATTGACTATTCAATTACAGAGTATAAAAGTTAAATCATTTACATTTGTGCCGGTAGGACCTGTTATAACTAGACCGTCAACACTTTGTAGGGCATGATATGAGTCGTTGTTATTCAATGCATTTTCAACATCTATTCCTTTCTCTTGTAATCTGTTGACCGTTTCTCCATCAACTATTCCACCGGCCGCATCAGTTGGACCATCTGTTCCATCTGTTCCTACCGAAGCGATCAAAACTTCTTGATATCCTTTAATACCTCGAGCTGCGGATAAAACCAGTTCTTGATTCCTTCCTCCTTTACCATTTCCTCTAACATGAACTACCGTTTCTCCTCCTAAAATTATTGCACAAGGAATGTTTAACGGTTCTTCTCTTTCTTTTTCCTCCCTAACTATGGCAGCTAAAAATGAGCCTGCTTCTTTTGATTCACAATCAAGGGTGGTGGTTAAAATCATAGTATTATATCCCAAATGTTGAGCAATTTTGGCAGCACTTTCACAAACCTTAGTTACACTACCAATAATCCTTGTTTCAACGTTATCTAGATGTTTTGGAGTCTCATTTTTCAGAGCTCGTAAGATCTTTTCTGAAAGTTGTAAGTCATATTTTTTTATTATTTTTTCCACATCTTCGGTAGTGGTAGAATCAGGGTATGCAGGACCAGATGCTATACTATCCAATCTATCCCCTAACACATCAGATAGAACAAGAGAATATATTTTGGCAGGTTCAACTAACTTTGCAAAATTCCCTCCCTTAACTCGAGAGAGATGTTTGCGAACTGTATTTATTTCCACTATATTTGCTCCAGATTTTAACAACATGTCTGTTACATTTTTTATGTCTTCTAAAGTGACATCCTCGACGGGAAGCTCAAAAAGGGCTGATCCTCCTCCAGAAACAAGGAATAATACAACATCGCCTTCGCCTAAATTTTGTACCAATTCTATAGCTTTCTTTGTAGATTTTATAGTATTTTCATCTGGTATAGGGTGCCCCGCTTCATATATTTGTAGGCTTTCTATTGTACCTTGAGAATGACCATACTTTGTTATAACTATTCCATCTTTTACCTTATCCTTTAAAAAATCTTTTGCTGCTTTAGCCATCCTCCAAGCAGCTTTTCCTATAGCAACTATGTGAATATTATCTTGTAAATCTATCATCTCAAGCTCTTGTTGAACAGCTTTTTCTGGTAAAACAAAATCTATTGAACTTTTTATTATTTTAAAGGCATCTTCACGTAAATTTTTCAACGGATCAACTCCTTACAAAATTATTAAACTTATAATCCATATAATAATTGCCGCTGTGACTCCTTCCACTAAAGTTCCCAACGTTTGAAGTTTATAAGCCTGATTGACACTCATTCTCGAAAATTGTGAAACAACCCAGAAATAACTATCGTTAGCATGAGATACCACCATAGATCCAGCTCCAATGGCAACCACGGACAACGCTATTGCAGCAGGTGTAGTTAAACCTAGAGAGCTCATCAATGGAGCCATTAATGATGCAGTAGTTATTATAGCAACAGTTGAAGATCCTTGGGCTGATTTAATTACTGCAGCTACGATAAAAGGTAGCCAAATACCCAAATTAGCTGTTGCTAAACCTTCTCCTAATACATCTGCAATTCCTGAGTTTTGTAAAACTTTCCCAAATGCGCCACCAGCTCCTGTTATCAAAATAATAGATGCAGCATTCAACAATCCTTCGCCTACCCAACCACTTGAAGAAAGCATCTTTTTATCCAATTTTTTGGGTAAAGTGAAAGCTATTAAAACTCCAATTAAAAGGGCGATAACCGGATTACCAACAAAACCAAAAAAGCTTCTAATAGCTCCGTCCCCAAAAGGTCTGGTTGGAAAATCAGAAATTGATTTTAACAGAATCAATATGATAGGAACAACTATGGGCATGAAAGAATTAAAAGTCGAAGGAGCTTTCTTAGTTCTTTCAACTATATCGGCATCACTTAATTCTGGTTCTGGCTCAATATATATTCTTTTGCCCATGATATTGGCGTATAGTACACCTATGAGCATAGCGGGAACAGAAACTATCAACCCAATCAATATAACCATCCCCAAATCTGCACCTAAGATACCAGCAGCAGCTATGGGTCCTGGGGTAGGGGGAACCATTGTATGGGTTGCATATAATCCAAGACTTAGGGCAAGACCCGTTGCTGCAAGGGAGAACTTTGCCCTCTTCGTAACAGCTCTATTCAAAGGAGAAAGGATTACAAATCCAGAGTCACAAAAAACAGGGATGGAAACTATATAACCTATTATAGCCATAGCCAACGGAACTCTTTTTTCCCCAGTTAATTTTAAAGTAGCTTCCGCCATCTTAAAAGCACCACCAGACTTTTCAAGGAAAGTACCGATTATCGTACCAGCAGCGATCACTATGCCTATACTTCCAAGCGTTCCTCCAAAACCACCGGTAATTGAATCAACTATTTCTGTCAAACTCATTCCAGAAAAAATACCGAACAAAACAGCAGTGAACAGCAAAACTAAGAAAGGGTGTAGCGTTAATCTTGCCGTTGCAAAAATTATAAAAATAACAGATAAAACCAACAAAACGATCAGCCATATACCCATTAGTAATGCCCCCTTTGTGTTATATTTCTTTTTCCAAATACATTTTTTTATCAGCTATTTCAATGGCTTTCTCAATATCAGGAGCTTCTTTAGGAACAAGACAATAACCTATACTTATAGAAGATATTATCAATATATCGTTGAACGTTATTGGAGTTTTAACTGTTGATTTGATCCTTTGTATAATTATATCAATACTATTGTTCTCAGTTATTTCATTTATTATTATAACAAATTCGTCTCCTCCGTACCTAAAGATTAAATCATCAGATTTAATAGAATTTTGAATTCTCTTTGTAAGAACTTTTAAAGCTTGATCCCCTACGGTGTGACCAAAATTATCGTTAATCTTTTTAAAATTGTCATAGTCCAGAAAAATAACCGCCTTTTTTGAACTATCAGATTTATGTTGAGAAATATATTTTTCAAGGGCTTTCCTATTGTATGCCTGGGTTAATATATCTAAATCTGAACTTAAAAACAGTTCATTCAAAGAAAAAACAGTTTTTATAACTCTATCTACATCTTCTAAAAAGTAATTTATTAATTCTTTTTCAAATGGTGATACCTTTACTTGCTGGAACCAATCAACATTCAAAACTCCTATTATTTCATTTTTTACCATAATCGGTATACCCAACCAGGACTTAGACAAGCTATGTTTTTGATTCCACAGGCTATTCTTTTTAGTGTCCTTTATGAAAAGTACTTTTTTTGTATCAATTACTTCTTTTATATGTTCCCCATTAATTTGTATTTCTAAGGCTAATTCCTCTAAAGGAAGAAAGTCTAAATCCTTTGACCAAAATAAAAATCTCCATACATCATCAGAAGGTGTTATTAAGAAACTCCAAGAATCGGCTTTTAAAAAGAGTGGTAACTTTTCAATGATAGCTTCAAGTGCACAATCCTTTTCAACCTTGTTTTCTAAACAAGTAATAGCCGTTTCAAAAAGAGAACTTTTAAAACGTTCCCTTATAACCTTTTTCGGGCTGGGAGGAGTGAAAGCAGATGGTTTATCTTTTTCATTAGCGATTCTACGTACATATATAGCAGTTTTTATTCCCCCGTAAAAAACATAGAACAATATCAACAAAAGTACAACGGAAATGATTATATATACCATACTATCTCCCTCAAATATTAATAATTATAGTAGTAATCTTTTTTCCCTTAACATTATACTATATTTACTATATTTAAATACAAAATTGTGGTATAATTAAATTGAGACTAAAATAATCCTATTTTGAATACTTTAGAAATAAAGGGATTTTTCAAAAACAAGATTTTGATTTTAAAAGGAGGTTTAAATTCATGAAGAAAGAAAATGTGAAAGACTATCCCTTACCCCCCAAAGTTGAAAAAGTCAACAAAGAAGTAAGAATAATATTTAATGAAGTAGAAATTGCAAGATCTTCAGATGCCATAAGGATACTACAGAAAAATCTTTTGCCGGTATATTATATTTCAAAAAAAGATATTAAGATGCAATACCTGAAAAAAACTGAAAGACATACCACTTGTGAGTATAAAGGGGTAGCAGACTATTTTAATATTGAGGTGAACGGTAAAACCGCCGAGAACGCAGCTTTCTATTATCCTAATCCTAAAAAAGGGTTTGAGGGAATAGAAAATTATATATCTTTTTACCCTGCCAAGATGGATGCTTGCTATGTAGGAAATGAAAAAGTGGATTCAAAAATAGGCCTTTTTACCGGAGAATGGGCTACCTCTGAGGTAGAAATTCCTGAAAGGTTAAAAAGATAACTTGATTCTTAAAATTACAGATTATTACAATAATGATAATCTGTAATATTATCAAAAAATCACAATTCTATCCAAAGGGGTAGAATTGTGATTTTTTAGAGCTTATTATAATCTACTACAGCGAAAGTCCAGAGTTTGTAGTTTGAGCTTTTTATCCATTCAGCAGTTATGGGCATAGCAAATTCCGGAGCCAATCTCCCATTTAATATCCAGTATTTCGACTCTTCGTTGTTATATATACCTGGATTTACCAAAATCTTGAGCTTTAAAGCAGCATCTACTATATCAACAAAATCTATTGTTTCTTCATTCTGAAGGAGATTTTTTATCTCTTCTAAAATTTTTTTAGAGGGTAAAGGTTTAACATTAATCAGAGCAATATTTTTCGAAAGAGGGCCGATAATTTTAACGTTTGCGATCTCTCTTTGAACATCGTAAAAATCAAGCACATCGTGAATCACTTCGTTGGCAATGATATCTGCTCTTGAATGATAATCTCTGTTTACAGACATTTTTAATAAATGCTTGTACTTACATCCCTCTCGTATTTTATTCTCCCCAATTTTTGGAATCGTTATATTATAGTACTCTAAAATCTCATGGATTTCTTCTTTGTTCAAATTTAAAAGGGGTGAGTATATCCCGTCAAAAAACTTAATCCCAGTATTACCCCATGAATCAGATAAGTTTGCACCTGAAGCAACTATCCCCTTATAAGAAAACTGCTTTACCTTTCCAATTTTTACAATCCTTGTACATTGATTACAATTTGGTCCATGGTACATTATCTCTTCCTGTTCTTCTTCGCCTCGTGAAAAAAACAATTTTAAACCCAACTGTTTGGATAAAGTTAAAACAGCCTCTAATCCTTTTGAGTAAGAATAACCACCAAAACAAACGTTCACCAAAGTAATCTTACTTTTAGGCAAAATATCTTTTGCAAGTAGAGCTACAACAGTACTGTCCATACCTCCAGAAAAAGCTATATACAAATGTTTGTTACCTATTATCTCTTTCATTTCCTTTTTTATAGAATCTATTTTTTCTTCGATTGTTGTTGTCATTTCTCTCTCCCGTTTATATCATAATTTTTTGTTTTTTCAGAAAAAGTTTGAACTGATCAAAGGGTAAGGGCTTACTAAAATAATAACCTTGTACCTCGTAGCACCCTTCCTTTTGAAGAAATAATAACTGTTCTTTATTTTCTACACCTTCTGCAATAACTTCAAATCCTAAGCTTTTAGACATTGAAATAATACTTGATACTAATCTTTGGGACATCTCGTCATGTAAAATATTATCAATAAAACTTTTATCTATTTTTATCTTATCAACATCCAATTTATTTAAATAGGAAAGAGAAGAAAATCCTGTTCCAAAATCATCGAGGGCAATCTTTAATCCTATTTCTTTCAAAGCTTCTATTTTTTTCTGAGCCAAATAAAAATCTTCAATGAATAAATCTTCTGTGAGCTCAATTCCTAAATAAAAGGGATTTAAATTATATTTATGTAACATAATTTCGATGTTATATATAAAATCCTCTCTTTCAAAAAATGATTTTGAGACGTTGAAAAAAATCCTTATGTTTTTATTTAATGATTCGTTTATAACCCTTGCACTCTTTATTGTTACCTCTAAAACAAATTGATCGATCCTATCCATGAACGCATTCTTTTTAGCAATACCTAAAAATACGTTTGGAGGCAAAACGGAACCATTGGCTTCTTTTAGCCTAATTAAAGCTTCAGCACCTATTATATTCATCGCTTTTGTGTCTATTTGAGGCTGAAAGTACATCAATAGTCCATTATTTTCTAATGCCAAATTTATCTCATCTTCCATTTTCTTTTCAAACCCAAAAATTTTCGATAATTCGGGTGAATAAAAATTGATAGATTGTCTCAATGAATTTTTTAAAGCCATTTCCGCCTGATTTATTAAATCTTCAGGATTTGTTGAATCTATTGGATAGTTACTTATACCTATCTTTATTTTCAAAAAAATTCTTTCGCCAAATATTTGAACGGGTGTTGATAACTTATTTAAAAGGTTGGTCGCGAGATTTTCTAATTCTTCTATACCTTCAAAACAACCAAACAAAGCAAATTCATCTTTAGAGATTGTTGAGGCAAAGTATTGTTTACGAACCACTTCGGTAATTTCCTTTGCTACCTCTTTTATAACTCGATTCATCGTTTTCAAACCATAAAAATCAATTAATTCATGTAATTCATCAACTTTCACTATTAAAATTGCAAATTTCTTTTCTTCTGTATTTTTTTGCAGAACATCATCTATTCTTTCGGATAAACCTTTCATGTTTGGTAAACCTGTTAAAGAATCATGTTTCAGCACTCTCGTTATTTCTTCTTCTTTTTTAACACTGTTAGTAATATCCGTATTTATAGCCATATACCCTATTACTTTGTTGTTGTATCCTTTAATTTCAAAGAAATTTGAATACAAGAATATGATTTCACCATTCTTTTTCCTATCTATTATTCTACCGCTCCAAAACCCTTTTGATTTAAGTTCGTACCACATTCGCTCATAAAAATTTTTATCATGCATATTTGAAGCCCAAAAGTGAGGATTTTGCCCCACAACCTCATCAAAAGTATAGCCAGTCATTTCTAAAAAAGCTTTGTTTACCCTTACTACTTTGTTATTTTTATCAGTTATAATTATAGCCTGAGGTGAATTGTCAAACATCTCTTTTGGGAAAAATATATCTGGGCTCATCAATCCAAAATTTTGATCAGGATTACGAACCAAAAGATATAAAACATCTTTATCACACTTTCTTTTTTTCTTTCCTATTAAATCAAAAGTATTAAAACCTTCTTTATTCCTTTTCAAAGAAACTTTCAACGTCCACTCAGCCTCGTATTCACTGTTATAAACTTTATCGGTAATCTTTTGGACATCTACTTCTTTTATAAGAGCTAATAATTCATCTAGATTATTGGGAAGTTCGTTTTTCCCAACACCAGTTATTTGTTTTAGATTTTCTGAATATACGATCTTACCATTTGACAGATCTATTCGCATTATTGCTCCTGTATACATCTCTGAGCCAGATTCATACATATCCAATAATTCTTCTATTGCCTTTTCGCCATTTTCCACTATGACCTCTCCTCTTAAAAAAATATTTGCTTTGACCTTTTTTAAATCAAACTTTATAATTATAGATAATTAAAATTTGTATGATAAAATATACATTGATTATATTATAGTCTTTTTAATTATAAATAAAGATAAAACAAAATTTTCAAAAAGTATTCCTTTTATTTACAGAAAAAACCAAAAGAGGTGATTAATGTTGATAAAAATTAAAAAAGAAAACTCTATATTTAATTTTTCTAAAACAAATACTCCTATAGCTAAAGTTAAACCCAAAGAAAAAATCTGCATAGAGACAAAAGACGCTCTAAGTGACGAAATAAAATCCGAGAGCCAGCCTTTCGATTCAATAAACTGGGAAAAGGTTAATCCGGCTACAGGTCCTCTTTTCATTGAAGGGGCAAAAGAGGGAGACATTTTAGAAGTTAATATAGAAAATATAAAAATAACTCGAGAGTATGGCGTAATGTTAACAGGCAAAGATATGGGAGTCTTAGGGGATTCTTTTGAACGAAGCTTTATCAAAATAGTACCAATAAAAGAAAACAAAGCTTTTTTGTATGACTATGAAATCCCTTTAAAACCTATGATAGGGGTTATTGGTACCGCTCCTAAAGAAGGAAGTATACCTTGTGGTACACCTGGAGAGCATGGTGGGAACATGGACTGTAATATCATAGGAGAAGGAGCTACCGTCTATCTACCTGTGAATGTTGAAGGAGCTTTATTTGCTTTAGGAGATCTACATGCAGCTATGGGAGATGGGGAAGTTTGCGTAACAGGTGTCGAAATCCCCGCTGAAGTGTTCATTTCATTCAATATATTAAAAGATAAAGATTGGAAATTGCCTATGGTGAAAACTGAAAAAAACATTTATACGTTAGCTTCAAAACCATCTTTAGATGAAGCTTCGCTTACAGCCACAAAAAACATGGTACATTTTTTGAACCAAGAATATAAACTGAGTAAAGAAAAAGCTATGTTCTTGCTTAGCGCTATTGGAAATCTTCAAATTTGCCAAGTGGTTGATCCTTTAAAAACTGTGAGAATAGAACTACCGTTAGAATTCCTAAAATAGATATTTTTAGCAATAAAAGGGGAGTAAGTCATTGACAGCACTTATAAACTTCGTAATAATAGCAACCATAGGAAACATATCTAAAAGATTTTTACCTAAAAACACAGGTGATATTTTAACAACTTTGATAATCAATTTTACACTTCCCATGACTGTATTTATAGGTATAACTTCGTCTCAAATAGATTTATCTAAATTATTTTTTGTTTTAATAGGTTTTTTAGGTGGGTTGCTGATCTTTTGGGGTGGAAAATTTTTATTAAGAACTTTAAAAATCGAAGATGTTAAAATAAGTACCGTGATACTATTAGCTTTTTGTGGATTGAATATTGGCCTTTTCATGTACCCTTTGGCAGAAATGTTATGGGGCATTGAATCCATAACTTACTTTGCACTTTACGACTTAGGGAACAGTTTTATAGTATTTGGAGTTGGCAAGTCTGTTGCTGAAGGAAAAGGAGGCAAGTTCCACATTGTAGATCTGTTTGAATTTCCTCCTTTTATAGCTTTAATTTTAGCATTTCTCCTAAACGGCGTTAATTTACCTGAATTCGTACTTTCACCTATGATGGTTATAAAAGATGCCAATAATTTTTTGATAATGTTTTTAGTAGGTTTTTATTTCAATATAGTATCTCTAAAAGCTCACAGAAGGATCTTAACGATTTCTGTAACCACAAAGTATTTATTGGGGCTTATAGTTTCGTTATTCACTTTACTAATCCCTGTAAGTACAGAACTGCAAAGAATTTCTCTTTTTCTTTCCCCATTGCTACCAAGTGCAATGATGGCGATCGTTTATTCGGTAAAAAACAACTATGACTCCGAACTCGCTAGCAGTTTCGTGAGTCTGACAACTCTTATTTCTTTCATAATTGTATTTGTTGTAACAGCGATAATGGGGTTTTGATCAAAGTCCCTGGCTTTCCAACCAAAGTGCGATTTGATCGACTACTTTATCTTCAAATTTTAATGTTTGGAAGTTGACAAGCTCATGAGCCATATTCTCTATGTAAACTATTTCTAAATCATTTTTCTTTTTCAATTCTTTTTCATATTCTTTTAAGAGCTCGTAGGGCGTCTTCAAATCTTGTGTGCCATTGATTATTAATAACGGAACATTCATATTCACAAACTTTTCTACCATACTTCGACTAAGCTCACTCCATCGAATTAAAAATTCTCCACTATAATAATCTAAATATAGCTCGTTTGGGTCTATTTCTCCTTTTTTCATACTTTCATTTACTTTTTTTGCCTCTGTTAAAACGTCTTCTAACTTTTTTATAACACTATCTAATGAATTGTCAGTATTATGCTTTTTATAATAATTTATTTGATATTCTACTTGGTAAACTATTTGATCTGTAATCTCTAGCAAAGCTGGAGAAAGAGTAACAGCAGCAAATACTTCTTCTCCTTCAATTATATAAGGTAAGAAAGAAGCTCCTTGACTGTGACCAATAACGATTATTTTTTCTTTATCAACTTCTGGTAGGGTTTTTAAGTATCTTATAGCTGCTTGTGCGTCTTTGATAAACGCCTCCGGCATAACCTTTGAAAAATTTTGTCCGTTTTTTGCCATGGTGAAATTTCTTTTGTCATATTTTAAAACTATATATCCTTCTTCAACTAGGCCTTCTGAAAGGTGCAAAAAAGGTGTAAGCGTTCCAATAGTTTCATTTCTGTCAAGTGGGCCTGAACCATGTACCAAGACAATACCGAATGACTTCTTATTTTTATCAACTTCTTTTGGAATCATCAGAGAACCTTCCAATTTAAAGCCATCGAAACTGTCAAAAATAATTTCTTTTTCAACGTAATTTTTCGCTTTTTGCTCTTTCTTGTGCATTGTTACTTCAATTGATTGAGAAGGTATCTCAACCTTAGTGATTTTACCGTCTTGAAAGGCTACATTCTGTGCTAAACCCGAAAACAAAATTACCAAATTTTGAGGATCTTTATACTCAATTTCCACGTCTAAAATTGCATTGTTCCAGGTTGTCTGGTTTAGAGACAATTGAGGAACAAATGCTGAATATTTACCTTCGGGCAAATTTTTATAATAAAGGGCGAATATATGGTCTAAAATGAAGTTATTATCTAAAATAATTACGTTTTCTACGTTATAATTTTTTAAATTTATACCGTTGAATTGATTTGTGACCTTTTTCCCGTTGTAAGTACTTACCAAAGTTCCTTGCTTTTGATTGTCAACAAAAATCTCTAGTGAATATTCTTGAAATGTCCAAGAATCATCATATTTTGTTTCTGAAACAAATTTTAGGGTGTTTTCCCCTATATTTAAAATAGAGGTAGTTTTTCCCAAACAATTAGCTACATCAAACTCCACGATAATATTTCCAATCTCTGCATCGTTTTGATAAATATAATACTGATAACTTTCTGAAAAAGCCAGCATAAAGCTAAACATAACCGGTAAAATTAAAACAAAAAACTTCTTCACATACATCACCTCTTGCAGTTTTTTTAAAAACAATTACTATTATAATTCTCTACTTAGAAGCTGAACGGTTTTTCTTTTTAAATATCTCCATAGTATTAAGCTAAAAATCAAGAATATGAAGTTTAGAGAGATTAAAATAATATATTGATCGAACAGAGGAACCAATTTATATATCAAGAACCCTACGATTCCTACAACTCCAAAAACCAACAATATAGCAAGCAAACCATTTATATTTTGTTTCATCGCCTTCTGTGGATTATCCCAGTTTAAGTATGGTTTTGAAGCATCAATAATCATTTGAATTATATTTAGAAACAAATTAAAAATAATCGCTAAGATCATGGCTCCGCAAAATTCATAAAGATTTAGTTTAAAAAGCAATGTCCCAATAATTAAACCAGAAACAAAACCTAATGAGCTTATTTGTACAATATGTTTAATTTTGGCCCTTAAAATTTGATCCACATTCACAGGTAGTATTTTCAGTTCTTTTATCAACCCTCCTTCCCTTGAAAAACATGAGTAAGAAAGACCATTTATAGACGAGGCTAAAGTTGCAACAAAACCAACAATAAATAATTTGTATTGTAATATCGTACTTATTATTTCATTACTTAACCCTAATTCCACATTATTGAATATAATACCAAAGACTATCAATATTATTGGAAAGGCCAAAACATTACTAAATCCATTGACTGAAAATGAAGGTGTTTTCAAAAAATACAGCCACTCTCTTTTCAATAGAGCTTTGTCTACCGTAGATTCTTTCGTGAAGAAGTTATAAGTTCCTTGAGTTTTAGATTTTCTAAGTAAAGGCTTTGATTCTATCAGAGAAGAATAATTAGAATAATATAATTTTTCACCAACATACAACGTTAAAATTAATAGGGATAAATGAAAGCCCAGGAACAATAAAAGCCATGCTAAATTTAAAAAAATGCTACTAGTTAAAGATTTTACGGCTAAAAAAGCAGGGGGATAAATCCTTGCTAACTTAGTAATGATGCTATCGGGATTGATAGAAATATTAGGTATTTCGTTGCTATTTTGCATATTTATTGAAAAATTTGACCCTGATAAAAACAAATATAAACCAAAGATAACCATAAGAAAAATTGTTGATAAATACAAGAGGAGCTCTCGCCTATTAGATTTTTTAAATAGTTTTGAAGTCAACAACGCATACAATAAAACCAAGGTCATTGGAAATACTTGCGAAAAAAGAAAAACAATTATGAATATTAAATAATATAAAAAACCTTGTTTAGTATAAACCCCAAAATAAATCAAAGAAGGCAGCAATAATATCAATGAAATAAACATTTGATCTGATAAAATCACAGATAATTTCCCTAAAATAACTTCATAAGGTTTCAAAGGTAAGGTTAATAAAAGCTTCATATCTTTATTGATAAATAATTCTCCAATCAGCAGAAAAGCACCTAAGAAAAAGCCAAAAAAGCCAGCTAAGACAAAAAAGTTTGCCAGAAATAATGACTGTATATTCAAGATTGTGTAAGTCTCCAAAGTAGTTTTAAGCATGTTAAGGTATAGAGGTGAATATGCAACAACCATTAGTACAAAGACGCAAAAAAGGACTATAAAAGTAATTAAATCACTTTTATTCCTTTTTATGGAGTATTTAGTTTTGGAAATTCCATAGTGCTGATCTAATTTAATCAAGATAAGAGAAATCAATCTTTTCACTTTCACTATTTGTCACCTCTAAGAATATTTGTTCCAAACTTTTATCCCCTTTGAGCTTTCTTAGATCGTTAATAGAACCTTCAAAGATTATTCTTCCCTTACCAATTATGGCTATTTCATCACAAACCTTTTCTGCAATTTCCATAATATGTGTGGAAAAAAATACTATATTCCCTGCTTCCACATGTTTTTTCATAAGATTTTTCAGAATAAAAGCTGATTCAGGATCAAGCCCAACAATTGGTTCGTCGAGAATCCAGAACTTTGGGTTGTGAATCAACGCAGCAATCAGAGCTAATTTCTGTTTCATCCCATGGGAGTAAGTAGAAATAGGGTTGCTAATAGAGCTTTCGAGCTTAAAGGTTTTTATCAACCACTCCCCTCTTTTTTTGCGTTCATCAAGCGGAACCTCAAACACATCACTTATAAAATTTAGGTAAGATATTCCGGTTATCTTTTCAAAAAGAAATGGTTCATCGGGGACAAAACCTATCAACTTTTTTATCCTTATTGGTTCTTTTTGAAAATCTATCCCATCATAAATAATTCTTCCAGAAGTTGGTTTGTACAAACCAGTAATCATGTTTATAGTGGTTGTTTTTCCTGCACCGTTAGGCCCTAAAAACCCGAAAATTTTCCCATCTTCTATTTCCAAGTTTACATAATCCACCGCCACCATATTTTCCGAAAAACGTTTTGTAAGATCAATCAATTCAATCAATGTGTTTATTGCCTCCTTTGTCAGGAACTCGGATTAAATCACCGACGTCCAGGAAATTATACTCCTTCAAAATAATTTTTTGATTTGGATTAGCACTATCTATTAAACTACCATCTTCAAGATTTACTATTTGATCCAATAATACTTTAGTATTTTCACCTTTTTTGGTTACAATCTCTAATTCTTCACCCTTTTCTATCTTATTCCTGACATCAACAACATATTGATCTTCAGATATCTTTTCTATAATTTTCCCCACAAATTTGTAATTTCTAATGTAGGACGAAGTCTTATAATTTTGGGAGTTTTCATCCGGTTTATGAAAATAAAAACCTGATGTGTACTCTCTGTGACTAACACTTTCGAGTTCTTTTTTTAAACTATCGATAAGTTCTTTAGTGTATTCTTTGTTGTAGTAATTATCTATTGCTTGCCTGTATACTTTAGTTGTTACTCCTGCATAATAACTACTTTTCATCCTTCCTTCTATCTTTAAACTATCAACGCCGGTTTCAATTATTTTGTCAAGAAAATCGATAGTGCAAAGGTCTTTAGAATTCATAATGTAAGTTCCTCTTTCATCTTCAAACACAGGAAAATACTCCCCAGGTCTTTTTTCTTCCATTAGATAGTATTTCCATCTACAGGGCTGTGTACATTGCCCCCTGTTGGCATCTCGTCCCGTTAAGTAATTACTTAATAGACATCTGCCTGAAACAGATACACACATCGCTCCATGTATGAATACTTCAATTTCTATATCTGGGACTTTTTCTCTGATTTCCGATATTTCTTTTAATGAAAGTTCTCTTGCCAATATGACCCTCTTCGCTCCTAAATCTCTCCACATGGAAACACTAGCCCAATTGGTGTTACTTGCCTGAGTGCTTACGATCAAAGGTAAGTTTGAGTTTCTTTTCACAAGATTAAACACACCCAAATCCGCAACTATTACCCCGTCCACTTCTAATCTTTCCAAATAATTTATACAATCAGGTAAGAGTTCCAATTCAGAATTGTGGGGTATTGCATTGAGAGTTACAAAGAGTTTCTTTTGTAATTTTCTGGCCAATTTTACCGCCTTTTCCAATTCTTCATCTTCAAAATTCTTGGAAAATGCCCTTAAATTTAGGATTTTTCCACCAATGTATGCTGCATCGGCACCATAGTGATACACAGTTTCCAATTTTTCGTAGTTCCCTGCGGGGGATAACAACTCGACTTTTTTCATGGCAATAAAAAGTTCACCTCGAATAAATAAGATATTAAAAATGTCTCAAATTCTTCCTCACCATTTTTCAAAGATTTCCATTTCATCTCAAAATCTCCCATCTTTGTATTGAATAAGAAACTGAAAATATTGCTATCGATCATACCTTTTGAGTTCGTTCCATAATCCCAGATGTAATTGAAATAACCTTTTTCTAAGGCTAAGGTTAAATCAACACTATTAATTTTGGAATCTTCCCCATACTTGAAACCGAAAGGATAGTCAAAAAAAATTCTGGCACCAGGTTCGGAAGATAAAACGATGGTTCTGTAGTATAAATTATCGTATGGATAATCGCTTGAAAAAAAGTTATCTTGTATTTCGTATCTTTCAACACCAATTCTAAATTTGGCACCTTCAAAATCAAAGGTCTTTGAAAGTCCTAAACCATAACCACTGCTATTTGTGTCATAATTAAACGCATATTCAGTATCTATACTTATATCCCAAAAAGGGATAATCTTCATGTACCCACCATATACACCCACGTCGGATATTATAAACATATTTACAAGATTAGGTAGCTCTCCCGCCACCTGATTCAATGAGCTTATTCCCAAATAAAGTTTTTCATTTGGATTATAATTTAAACCATTATAAAAAGCATTTCTAAAGGCAATAAACTCGTCTTCCATGGTAGCATACTCTTCTTTTGAAAGCATTGGCACCATGGATAAAACAGAGAAATCGTAATCTAATTTATCATTAAAAGAATAAGAAATAGCCAAGGTATCATAATAAGGAGAGTTATCAGATAAGACGAGATTGTATTTCATAGGACCATATGAAAGAGGGATCCTTCCCACCAAAAAACTAAGATCTTCTTTATTATAAGATAAATAAGAATAAGTGGGAAAATCCAAGGAGATATAAACCAAAGATGGAAGGTTGAAAACACTGCAATTTTCGTATGTAAAATAAGAGGTATCACCTAACCTGAAATCAGCAATGAACTGTGCATAAAAATAATCGCTATAATAGTTTTTGATTCCAAATTTGAATAAATTCCCGTTTTCTAAAACAAAATCTCTGAATAAGACTTCGTTTATCTCTGTACTTCTATACCTGCCTCCAGATAGATTAAAACCTTCCATGATTCTATCTTCATATTTTAAATCCATTGAAAAGTGGATGTAATTTTCAAAACTTTCTGGAGTGTTTTTTAAATCGCCATAAATAGGGTATTTTAAATAGACTTCCCCTAACTTTTTAAAATAGTATTCAGGATCATTTTCTGTTAGCAGATTGGCAGATGAGAAACTAAATACTGTCAACAAAATGGTTATTAAAAAAAGATAAAATTTTTTCATTTGAATCACTTGATTTTTAACACAAAATATTCCCAAAAGTTTCTAAAATAAACAACTGTCGGAAGGGCGATAAGAATGCCTAAAAAGCTAAATAATTCACCGAATAAAAGTATAGATATTATTATTACAAACCAATGCAAATTGAGGGCATTACTTTGAATTTTTGGATGTAAGAACCACATTTCCAACTGATTGGCAGCGGTTAAAATTATTATACCTATTATTAAACCGATTAGCCCGTTTTCTGTGAAAGCTAACATCAATAAAGGAACTGCTGAAATAACTACTCCTAAATACGGTATAAAATCGGTGATCCAAGCTAGGATGCCTAAAAAGAACGCACTCGGTATACGAAAGATGAACGACATTAACCCAATGAAACTTCCCACTATTATAGCCGCCAAGAATTGACCATGTACAAATCTTTCAAACTGTGAGTAAGTATCTTTTATAAACTTCAAACCTTTTTCTCTGTCGTTTACGGGGTAAAGTTTCCATAAATTATTCTTCGTTATTGTTTTTAAAGAACCTATTGCCGTAGTTGTTACCACCAAAACAATAGCCGAAGTTATCAAATTTGGAATAGATGATAAAAGCTGGTTCATCAAACCTAAAGCAAAATCAGAAAGATTTTTGTTCAAATCGTTGATAAATGTTACCAACCATTCAGGTAGTTGAGCCAGTGCTTCTTCTTGAGGGATCGTTAAAGAAGAAAGCATAGAAAATAGTTGCCTGCCTTCATTAATAACAACGGGGAAAAATGTGATAGCTGCGTATAAGACTAACCCTAAGACAAGTATGTGAGATAAAACGGCAGATAATTTAGAATTCATAACCTTTGAAAATAAATTTTGTGGCGCTTCTATAAGCATAGACAAAAAGACACCCAAAATCAACGCTGCAATAATAAAAGGAGAAAAATGAGCCAAAAACAGAAATAAAACTAAATATATTAGTGACAGCCAACCACCTTGTGACAACAATATTTTCACCATCCATTTATAGAAATTAATAAGCACATTACGATATATAATTTTTTCTTTTCTTCAGATAAATATCTCTGATAATATCTAACTCATTTAAATATTCAGGATCTTTAAAATTAGCGTAAGTGTATTTGAGAGGTTCCCATTGCCCAAAATTGTACATTAAGGTAATTTCCGCATATATACCTTTGCCAATATAAATCCTATTTCCCCAGTGTTTTGTGCTCGCTAAAACAAATTGAGTGTGGTGAAGATAGCCGATGTCTATATTCACTTTTCTTTTACCATCAACCGAAAAGTTTTTCTCAATTTCATTCGTTATCAATTTCGCATCCGGCAAAAAACCGGGAGAACTTAGATATTTAAAACTCACCAACCTTGATTCAATTCGTATATTTTTACCCATTTCTTCGTTATAATAATTGGTAAAGCGCTGAAAATCTAATGAAGAAGAAATATAGTCGATAGGTCCAAAATGTTTTTCGAGCAAATCATTCAAACTAATTTTATAAAGCCATAAATCAGAATCTCCAGCAGTAAATATATGCGCCAAATAATTTACAAGATCTGGTGCTTTAGTCATTCCAATACGACAAACTCACCTAAAAATCTTCCAGTTTTACAGTA
>NZ_JALY01000067.1:0-5516 GCF_002924615.1 Petrotoga halophila DSM 16923
AAGTTCCTTATCAATTCCATATAGATATGTGATTTCTCTTCGTAATCATCTAAAACGTCGATAGTAAAACCTGTTCTTGTTTCGATCTGATCCAAAATAAAATCTAAATTTTCTGCTTCTCTCAAAGCGGTGGTACCTACTACTTTCAATTTATTAGCTCCATATTCCTCCGCAACCCTTTTGAATCCTAAAAGTTTTTGACTTAGGATCTTCACTTTTTCAAAAGATATCCTTCCTGTTGTGAAGGTATCTCTTCCCAAGAATAAGGGATAATCCAAACTTTCTATCATATCAATATCATCTTGATAGTTCTGAGCAATATCAAAAGATATATTTTCTGTTCCTATATTTATAACACCTGCTACCATTGTTATACACCTACTTTTTCTTTAACAAGCGAAAAAGCCCCATACAGGCATGCATCATCCAGCAATTGGGATAATTTAAACTCACAACACTCAAAGATATGAGGTATAGAATACTGCTTGGCTGTCTCAACTATTATAGGCATCAATTGTTCCCCTAATGCCTCCATTACTCCCCCTCCTAAAACGATAACTTCAGGATTTAATAAATTAATTATGGAACCAGCATTTATTCCTATATACCTTGCAGTATCGTTCAAGATACCTCTAACAAGATCGTCCCCTTGATCATAAGCAGCTTTTAAAGTAGAACTTTTCACTATACCTTTCAAATCACTGTTTTTTATTATGGTCTTTTCGCCTCTCTCTTTTTTTCTAACTATTTCTCTTTGGATAGCTACTTTAGAAGACAAACTTTCCAAACAGCCACGAAGGTTACAACCGCAAAGAGGTCCTTCAGGGTACACATTCATGTGTCCAATCTCAGCAGCAAAATTGAATGAACCTTTATATAATGATTCATTCAATATTAAACCGCCACCAATTCCTGTTCCTACAAAATAACCTACGGCATTTTTTGCTCCTTTAGCGGCACCAAACTTCCATTCCCCATACATACTCGCATTGGCATCATTTTCTATAATCGTTTTGATGTTGTACTCTTGCTCAACAAAATCGACTAAATTAAATTCATTCAATGGCATGTTAGGAGTAAAGGTAATTTTTCCATCTTTTATAACTCCAGGTACACCTATTCCTATCCCTTTTACATCTTTATTCTCCTTCAGTAAAGAATCCAGAACTTTCTTCAATTGTTCGACAACTTTTTCTTTGCCTTTTGAACTTTTGGAACTTTTTTTCTCAGTCTTCAATTTGTTACCTTTCTCATCGAATAAAGTCCCAAGTATTTTAGTTCCTCCTATGTCTATCCCAATCCAATTGCTCATTTTTTCACCCTCTTTAATAGGATTTAAGTCTCTTGAGAAATGTTGTCGTACAAATTTTCAAAAATCTTGTTCACCTCAACCTTAAGCTTCCCTTGTATTTGGATTAGTTCTTTATCAATTTCTTTTAATAAAGGTATAATATTATTTTCTTGAAATTTTTTTACCAACATTTTCTTTAAAACAATCAAATCATGATGTGTTCCTAAAATATCTTGAATCTGCTTAAACATGTCTTCTTCAGGTAAAGTTTCACCTTTCAATGCCCCCAATATCTCTGTTTTATAACGCAGGTCTTTAATCTTTATCCTTATTTTATGAAGCTTTCTATCGTCACTTCTATCGGTATTTTTAAACTCTTTATAAACTTCCTCAAATTCTTTTGTGTAAAGATTAGCAAAATAAGGATCATTTATCTGAAAGTTTTGAATAAAATCAAACACCAAAAAGCTTAAGCAACTTTCTAGTAGATGATCTAACTCTGAGATTTTTAAAGAATTTAAATAAATTTTCAACTTCTCCTTCTCTTTACTATATTTTTTCTCGAAATAATCGATTATTTCATTATTTTGACCTTCAATTTTCTTAAGAAAATCTAAATGAACTTGATAATCTCTTGATTTATTGCTTTTTTTTAATATCTTATTTACTTTTTTCTTAGCTTCTTTAGAACTTTCATGTTTTGAAAATTCTTCCAAGAAATCTATACTTGCTTCTATTCTTCTACAAGATGTTCTCATGTCGTGAACAGTATCGACACCCTCTTCATCTAAAACATTAGAGATGTTTTTTAGAAGACGGTTTTTCATCTTATCAAAATATTCGATGTACTCTTTCAAAAACATCCATGGGTTTGCTGAAATGTCGTTTAAGAGCTTAGTGATTTCGGATCTACCATCCATTTTAATTTTCCTTTCCCAGATAAAATATCATCGAACGATTCTCCTTCAATACAAATTACTCCCGCCTTTCTTAAATGCAAATCATCACCCGTTAATTTTTTTGCAAGTTCGTCAAAAGTTGGATTGTGTCCAAATATAATCACATTTTTATATCCCTTTGTAATATTTGAGATTTTTTCAATTATCTCTTCTACATCTCCTTCATATAATAATTCTTCTTCTACTATCTTTGGCTTGGATTCAAAAGACTTCGCAAAGATTTCTGCTGTTTCTTTTGCCCTCAAAGCAGGAGAGGTAATCAAAAGATCAACCTTATTTTCAGCTTTAGCTACATATTCTGCAACTTCTTTAGAATCATTTTTACCTACTTTTGTCAACTTCCTTTCAAAATCATCAATTTCCGGGGACCTTTTTTCTGCTTTAGCGTGCCTAACTAATATTAGGTTTTTCATATGTAAACATTCCTCCTTCTCCATTTTGGATAGAGTTTAAGAAAAATTTTATACCAAACTAGTTTTTTAATCATCACCTCTTTTGGAAGTCTTTTTAATTACTGTTTGTTTTTTGGCTTACCGTTTGGCCTTGGAATATGACCATTGATTCCGTACTCATCATAAGCATCGAATATCCTTTTGCAAAATTGAATCATCTTATGATCATTTTCAGCGACAGCTTTTTCGTATATTTTAATGAAATATCTTTTTCCAGCTTCTGTTTGAGAGTAGTTTTTCTTAAGCAAATTATGTTTCATGCATAAGGTTTGTCCATTAGAAATATCATTGGAGCCACCTTTGTCTTTGGGTATAATATGGTCCACAACTAATTCTACACCATCTTTTAGCCCCATACCACAAACTACACACTTATAACCATCACGTTTTAAGATTTCTTCTTTCACTTTTGGAGGAAATTCAAAAAGTTCTGTTTTTTTAGTGTAATCAGGATCGTATCTATAGACACCTTTTTTTATCTTTAATAATTTCCCTTGCTGATGAAGTTTTCTAATAGCTCTCCATGGATCTCGAGGGGGAGTTTCATGGTTTTTTAACCATTCCTTTGTAACCCAGTCCACTACAGGCCCATGTGGTAAATCTTCATTTGGATGTTTTTTAAAATAATCCATTACAAGTTCAGAAATAGTTTTAGACTTTTTCATTTTTTCTTTCTCCAAATAGTTTTCGTTCATTAATTTTACATTCACTTATTAATCTATTTTTGGCCAATTTACAATAAGATTCATCAATTTCCAGACCAATTGCCCTTCTTTTGCTTTCATACGCAGCTAATAGTGTCGTTCCTGAACCCATAAAAGGATCCAAAACGAGGTCTCCAACAAAAGAGAACAATTTTATGCATCTTTTTGGTAATTCAACAGGAAAAGGAGCAGGATGTCCAATTTTCTTTTTGCTCTCACCTGAAAATGTCCAAAGCCCATTGGTCCATTCTATAAATTCATTCTTAGCAATATCTGATACCCCACTACCTGAACTTTTTTTCCAATTGTTTTTATACAGAATGACAATCAATTCAACAGGGGAAATAACATATGGAGCAGAGGCAGATAACCATGACCCCCAAGCTGTTCTTCTAGATATATTCCCTTCATTCCAAATGATTGTGGAATGATATTTAAAACCAATATCCTTAGCCAACACAGTTAAATCTGCTCCCACACTTTGTTGACCACCTTTGTTTTTATCTAATGGAATATTCAAGCAAAATCTACCATCTTCTTTTAACCAGTTATAGCAACGAGATAACCATTTTTTACTAAATTCAAGATAATCTTTATAAGAGACTTTATCGTTATGGGATTCATATTTAATATCCACATTATAGGGAGGTGAGGTAACAATTAAATCAATACTATTGTTTTCTATTTTTTGGGTTGTTAACATATCTTCATTCAAAATCTTTATCCCATCAAGAGAAAAGAATGTTTTTTTGTTCATTTTAATTCAACTCCTTCAACAATTACTCCAATTGTAAATTAAAATTAAATTATTTGTCATTAACAAGTATAACACATCATATCTTATGTACACATCAGCGATAAGCCATTTCCCATCCTTTTTCTCAATGACAATCTCTATTTCATAAGTCCAGGCTGTTCCACCTTGAACAAGCTCAACACTGATGACTTCAACAATCTTCCAATTTACTGGTATAAACGTTTTTAAAAAGAATTCACATAATCTCTTAAAGCTGATCCGATTCTTTCTAATAAGGAATCCATGTCACGAGTTTTGTTCAATCTTTTCAGAGTGTTCCAAAAAATATATATTCCAGTAAGACTCCCTATAAAGTTTCCAATAAAATCCGTCATTGTATCGAAAAGGCTATCTTCTTGCGCCAGTCTGTATCCAGGATAATCTCTAAAGATTATATCAGAAATAAACTCTCCTATTTCCCAAAACACACCCAATGTCATAACAATAGAGAGGGTAACAACAAATACTTTTAGAAAGAAAAAAGGCATTTTCATCCTAGTCCAAACTAGTTCAGACCCCATTACCAAAGGATATATAAGAAATGAAAGCCAAATACCTCCTGTAAAATGAAGAATAAAATCGTAAATTTCAAAATAATCATAAAATTGGTACCACATCCCGAATACACTATGTAAAGAAATTTGAATTATTGTTACTGTACGTATTTCTTCAAGAATCGTAGATTTTGTTACCCATTCAAAAATCCAAGTTAAATAAACACCAAAAGCACTTAAAAGGTATCCTAAAAAATGAGGTAAGTTAAAATCCCAAATGCTTCCTATAATAGGGATAAATACAACAAAAGAAAAAAATAAGTTAATGGTTCTTAAAATAGAATAAACCGTTGAACTTGAAGTAAACAAGGTTTCTTTCACCACAGGATCTTTCACCAAATAGTGATGGATTTGGTCAAATTCTATTTTTGCTTTTTTCAATGTTTTTGAAAATCTTGGTGTAATAGGCATCACCTCATTTTGGTTTTTTGCAAATTTTATAATTTATTTTAATTATACCATTTAGATACAAAAACAAAAAAAGCAGCGAAGTAATTCGCTGCTATGAGGGGATGATACGACTATGGTGGCTCCGGGTGAGGGATTCGAACCCCCAACCTAGTGGTTAACAGCCACCCGCTCTACCGTTGAGCCAACCCGGAAAAAATAAAATCTCTTCAAAATCCAAAAATGATTATATCATCAAAATGGTGTTTTGTCAACATTTTTATTTTTATCTGCGGGGACCACTTCACCTAGGGTAACAAACCTTTTATCTTATCGGATAGATGTGGATACAACTTTATCTTTATTCTTTGGA
>NZ_JALY01000078.1:0-3834 GCF_002924615.1 Petrotoga halophila DSM 16923
AAGTTCCTTATCAATTCCATGTAGATATGTGATTTCTCTTCGTAATCATCTAAAACGTCGATAGTAAAACCTGTTCTTGTTTCGATCTGATCCAAAATAAAATCTAAATTTTCTGCTTCTCTCAAAGCGGTGGTACCTACTACTTTCAATTTATTAGCTCCATATTCCTCTGCAACCCTTTTGAATCCTAAAAGTTTTTGACTTAGGATCTCTACTTTTTCAAAAGATATCCTTCCTGTTGTAAAGGTATCTCTTCCTAAGAATAAGGGATAATCCAAACTTTCTATTATATCGATATCATCTTGATCGTTCTGAGCAATATCAAAAGATATATTTTCTGTTCCTATGTTTATAACACCTGCTACCATTGTTATACACCTACTTTTTCTTTAACAAGTGAAAAAGCCCCATACAAACATGCATCATCCAGCAATTGAGATAATTTAAACTCACAACACTCAAAGATATGAGGTATAGAGTACTGCTTGGCTGTTTCAACTACTATAGGCATCAATTGTTCCCCTAATGCCTCCATTACTCCCCCTCCTAAAACTATAACTTCAGGATTTAGTAAATTAATAATGGAACCAGCATTTATTCCTATATATCTTGCGGCATCATTCAATATCCCTCTAACAAGATCGTCCCCTTGATCATAAGCAGCTTTCAAAGTAGAACTTTTCACTATGCCTTTCAAATCACTGCTTTTTATTAAGGTTTTCTCGCCTCTCTCTTTTTTTCTAACTATTTCTCTTTGGATAGCTATTTTAGAAGACAAACTTTCCAAACAACCACGAAGATTACAACCACAAAGAGGGCCTTCAGGGTACACATTCATGTGCCCAATCTCAGCAGCGAAATTGAACGAACCTTTATATAATGATTCATTCAATATTAAACCGCCACCTATTCCTGTTCCCACAAAATAACCTACGGCGTTTTTTACTCCTTTAGCGGCACCAAACTTCCATTCCCCATACATACTCGCATTAGCATCGTTTTCTATAATAGTTTTGATATTGTATTCTTTCTCAACAAAATCTACTAAATTAAATTCATTCAAAGGCATGTTAGGAGTAAAGGTAATTTTTCCATCTTTTATAACTCCTGGTACACCTATTCCTATCCCTTTTACATCTTTATTCTCCTTCAGTAAAGAATCCAAAACTTTCTTCAATTGTTCGACAACTTTTTCTTTGCCTTTTGAACTTTTGGAACTCTTTTTCTCTGACTTCAATTTGTTACCTTTCTCATCAAATAAGGCGCCAAGTATTTTGGTTCCCCCTATATCTACCCCTATCCAATTGCTCATTTTTTTCACCCCTATTTATAGGATTTAAATTTAAGCCTTTTCGCTACAAATATTGTCGTATAACTTTTCAAAAATCTCACTCACCCCAACATCTATCTTCCCTTGTAATAGGTTTATTTCTTTATCAATTTCTTTTAATAAAGCTTTAATATTATCTTCTTGAAATTTTTTTACCAACTTTTTCTTTAAAATAATCAAATCATGATGAGTCCCCAAAATATCTTGAATCTGCTTAAACATGTCTTCTTCAGGTAAAGTTTCACCCTTCGATGCTCCCAATATCTCTGTTTTATAACGCAAGTCTTTAACCTTTATCCTTATTTTATGCAGTTTTTTATCGTCACTTCTATCGGTATTTTTAAAGTCTTCATAAACTTCTTTAAATTCTTTTTTATAAAGATTATCAAAATAAGGATCATTTATCTGAAAATTTTGTACAAAATCAAACACCAAGAAACTCAAACAACTTTCTAGTAGATGATCTAACTCCGAGGTTTTTAAAGAACTTAAATAACTTTTCAACTTCTCTTTCTCTTTACTGTATCTTTTCTTGAAATAATCTATTATTTCATTATTTTGCTCTTCAATTTTCATAAGAAATTCTAAGTGAACTTGATAATCTCTTGGTTTATTGCTTTTTTTTAATATCTTATTTACTTTTTTCTTAGCTTTCTTAGAGCTTTCGCGTTTTGAAAATCCTTCCAAAAAATCTATACTTGCTTCTATCCTTCTACACGATGTTCTCATGTCGTGAACACTATCTTCTCCCTTTTCATCAAAAACATAAGAAATGTTTTTTAGGAGACGCTTTTTCATTTTTTCAAAATATTCGATGTACTCTTTTAAAAATATCCATGGATTGGCTGAAATATCGTTTAAGAGCTTAGTGACTTCGGATCTACCATCCATTTTAATTTTCCTTTTCCAGATAAAATATCATCGAATGATTCTCCTTCAATACAAATTACTCCCGCCTTTCTCAAATGCAAATCATCACCAGTTAATCTTTTTGCAAGTTCATCAAAAGTTGGATTGTGTCCAAATATCATTACATTGTTATACCCTTTCGTAATATTTGAGATTTTTTCAATTATCTCTTCTACTTCTCCAGCATACAGTAATTCTTCTTCTATTACCTTTGGCTTTGATTTAAAAGACTTTGCAAAGATTTCTGCGGTTTCTTTCGCTCTTAAAGCAGGAGAGGTAATCAAAAGATCAACCTTATTTAAAATTTTAGCCACATATTCTGCAACTTCTCTAGAATCGTTTTTACCAACTTTTGTCAACTTTCTTTCAAAATCATCAATTTCCGGAGATCTTTTTTCTGCTTTGGCGTGCCTAACTAATATTAGGTTTTTCATATGTTAAAACATTCCTCCTTCTATGAACGTTTTTAAAAAGAATTCACATAATCTCTTAAAGCTGATCCGATTCTTTCTAGCAGGGAATTCATATCACGAGTTTTGTTCAATCTTTTCAGAGTGTTCCAAAAAATATATATTCCCGTTAAACTTCCTATAAAGTTTCCAATAAAATCCGTCATTGTATCAAAAAGACTATCTTCTTGAGCTAATCTGTATCCAGGATAATCTCTAAAGATTAGATCCGAAGTAAACTCTCCTACTTCCCAAAACACGCCCAATGTCATAACAATAGAGAGGGTAACAACAAATATTTTTAAAAAGAAAAAAGGCATTTTCATCTTAGTCCAGATTAGTTCAGAACCCATCACCAACGGATATATAAGAAATGAAAGCCAAATACCTCCTGTAAAATGAAGAATAAAATCGTAAATTTCAAAATAATCGTAAAATTGATACCACATACCAAATACACTATGTAAAGAAATTTGAATTATTGTTACTGTACGTATTTCTTCAAGAATCGTAGACTTTGTCACCCATTCAAAAATCCAAGTTAAATAAACTCCAAAGGCACTTAAGAGGTATCCTAAAAAATGCGGTAAGTTAAAATCCCAAATGCTTCCTATAATAGGGATAAATACAACAAAAGAAAAAAACAAGTTAATAGTTCTTAAAACAGAATAAACCGTTGAACTTGAAGTAAACATGGTTTCTTTCACTAAAGGATCTCTTACTAAAAAATGATGGATTTTGTCAAATTCTATTTTTGCTTTTTTCAATGTTTTCGAAAATTTGGGTGTAATTGGTATCACCTCATTTGAGTTTTTTACATATTCTATAATTCATTTCAATTATACCATTTAGATACAAAAACAAAAAAAGCAGCGAACTAATTCGCTGCCATGAGGGGATGATACGACTATGGTGGCTCCGGGTGAGGGATTCGAACCCCCAACCTAGTGGTTAACAGCCACCCGCTCTACCGTTGAGCTAACCCGGAAAAAATTAAAAACTTTCAAAATCCAAAAATGATTATATCATCAAAATGGTGTTTTGTCAACATTTTTATTTTTATCTACGGGGGCTACTTCACCAAGGGTAACAAACCTTTTATCTTATCGGATAGATGTGGATACAGCTTTATCTTTATTCTTTGGA
>NZ_JALY01000121.1:0-8924 GCF_002924615.1 Petrotoga halophila DSM 16923
GCCCCTCCAAAGATTTGCCCTAAAGATAGCGCTAAGTTGGTTACTTGCGGTAATAACCCGTTCCTGAATACGTATTTGAAGGCTATCTTTGATTCTTTTAGTCCCCCCGCTTTCGCATACATTACATAGTCTTCCGCTACTATGTTCGATACTATGAGTTTCATCGTTTGTATGTTGGCTGCTATTCCTAAAACCATCAGCGATATCGCAGGTAGAAACGAGTGTACTAACACGTCCGATATGAACGCCCAGTTGAACCCTATTTGTCTTCCAACTGAGTATCCACCCGCCGATGGGAATATCGGTATCAGATAGGCAAATACTATGAGTAGTAGTAATGCAAATATGTAGTACGGTATGGGCCTTACCACCATCGCTATGTTGTCTAATGTTTGTGCCCATGCCTTGTTTTTAAAGTATCCTGCAAGTGCCCCTATTATACTTCCTACTAACCAAGAGAGGATTGTAGTTGTTAATAGTAATCCAGCCGTCCAGGGCAGTGAGTCCATTATTAGCTCCATTACAGGTACCGGAAATTGAAAGAGTGATGGACCAAAGTCTCCATGTAACAACCTTCCCCAAAAGGCAACGTATTGTTGGAATATCCCTCCTTCCAATCCGTACATCTCTGTGAGCGATTGCCTTAATGCTTCAACAGCCGCTGGGTCTAAGAAGGCTCCTTGTGATGTCATTTGACTGATTACTTGTTGTACGGGATCAACCGGCGTTAGCCTGGGTACAATAAATACCACCGTTATCCCTACGAATACTACAACTAGAAATTGTATTATCCTTGGTAGCAAGTATCGCTTGAAAAATAGCAAGTGTTACACCTCCATAATAAGCCCCCCGAAGGGGGCTTAATGTATTTATCTGTAGCCCTTATTTTCTCCCTGTTGGTTCAAGGAAGGGGAGCATGTATTTGAAGTTTGGAAAACAATGGCAAGGCTGAGTATACAAATTATCAGGGCTTGGCCAATTGGTCCAATAATATTCATCATATACCAAAAACAAAGGATGAATAAAGGTTGGTATGGAAGGCATTTCTTCTACAAGTATTTTTAACCCTTCCATTCCGAGCTCAATATTTCTTGGATCATCCCAATCCAACTTTTCCATTTCTTCGATGATTTCATCCATCCTTGGATCTGTCCACCTAGAAGTAGCTCCGTTACCGACAGCTCGCTCTCCGATGGGCTTATAATATTGCGAATGCCAGACATTAAAAGTACGATGCAAATCCGGATGCCCACCCCATGGTTCCATTGCAGGCCAACCACCAGAAGCTTGATAATCACCCAAACTTGTCAAGTCTCCATGTGCTTCATTAGTCTCAACATTAACTTCTATCCCAAATTTTCTCCACTGCTGAGCTACGGCTATAGGATTTTTGTTATCAGCTTTAGCAGGGTCAGTAGCAGCTAATATTGTAATTTCCCAAGCTGTACCGTCTGGTAACAACCATTTGCCATTTTTATCTCTTGTAAATCCATTTCTTTCTAACAGTTGTTCCGCTACATCAGGTGCGTATTTCCACCATCCTGGCCCAAATAATTCTCTAATTTCTTCAGGATCATCAGGTACATCATATCCTCGGCTTCTAGCATATTCAGCAAGGCGTAAAGGAGCGTTAGGATCATATGGTTTAAATGGTTCTCCATCAACTTCTATGTCTAGAGTAAAGTTTCTCAACCATTCTTCCATAGGTTCATAGTACCATTCTTGATATGCAGGAGTAGGAGGGAGGAGCATACTAGCCATAACTACAGCACCGTCATATGCAATAGCAGCCGCATCTACAATATCTATAGCTAAAGTCAATGCCCATCTTACATCTTTTATGTTGTATGGATATACATCATTATTTAACGTTATTCCTGTAGTACAAGGGTCTATATTAACAATCCATGGATAATTTGGATTGTAAGGTCGAGAATATTCATTTTGATTTATCACAGCTCTTAAACTTTCTGGTGTAAAATAGGCTACATCTAATTGGTGGTTGGATTGCTGTATCACTCTCATTTCAGCTGTACCATAGTAATAGAAGAGTACGTTTTTTGGTTTTGGTTCACCAAACAACATTCCATTTGGGGTCCTATCCCAGTCTTCCCTCTTTTCCCAAAGTGTCCAATAACCAGCAGGATCATAATCTTTCAAAACATATGGACCACTGCTTATCGGAGGGTTGAAATCAAAGGTCAAAGGATCCTCTACTTTTTCAAAAATATGTTTTGGGAAAGGCCTCCATGCTCCCCATCTGTCTACAAAATTAGCGTGGAATCGGGAGTTGGGTTCTTTCAATTCAATTAGAACTGTATAATCATCTGTTTTGTAAACTTTGTCAATGTAAAGTTCAAACTGATCATGGTAAGCCATTCCAGGGGTTTTCATGGTTAGTTCAATACCGTAGACAATATCATCTGCAGTAATTTCAACACCATCACTCCAATAGCACCCTTTTCTTAACTTGATTGTCATCTGTGTAAAGTCTTCGTTGTAGATTGGACCTTCCGCGGCAAGAGAGTTAATAATTTCACCTAGAGCTTGTTCGTTCATCCATAATGGTTCTAACATCACCTGCTGTATTCCTCTTTGAGGCCATGTTGAAGCATTTATCCAAACATTAAATCTAGAAGGTGCCGTTACCCTTCCTGCAGTACTTTCAGCTATCAGTGTTTCATCACGAGGAATGTTCCCAGCAAGTTGACCAAAAAATATACTACTAAAAAGCAAAAATATCGATACAACGAAAAAAAACTTTTTCTTCATTTTTCCACACCTCCATATATTTAATATAGATATCGATACCGTGAACGATACCAAAACAATTATATCAGAGTTAACATTCGTTGCAAAACTTTGTTATGGACAGTTAGGGTAAGTTAAGGACAATTAAAAGAGATTATTCCCATTTAGCTCAAATTTGCTTAGTTTTTGAGAATTTTTACTCCATCTTCGATTGTTGTTTCGTAAAAGAATGGCTCTATCATGGTTTTTTCATAATAACTCTTGGAAACTTGATCCTTGAAAGTTTTTACCTGACTTTTTTCCACCAAAGCAATGGCACACCCACCAAATCCTGCTCCCGTCATTCTAGCTCCCACACAGCCTTTGATTTTTAGAGCTTCGTCAACAATTGTATCTAGTTCAAAACCTGTCACTTCATAATCATTTTTCAAGGAATTATGGGATTGGATTAAAAGAGCTCCAAAACCTTCAATATCGTTGTTTTTTAATAATTCAGAAGCCTGGATAACCCTTTGATTTTCTGTTATTACGTGCCTTGCTCTTTTTAACTCTATTTCATTATCAAGATATTTTAGATCTTTAACACTACACTGGCATAAATTATCAACCTTTACTTCTTTCACTTGATTTATTTTTTCTAAAGCACTTTCACATTCTTTTCTTCTTTGGTTGTATTGAGACGAAGCGAGCTCTCTTCTTTTGTTTGTATTCATAATAATCAGAGAATACCCGTCTAAATAACAAGGTATATATTCATAAGTTAGGTTTTGGGTATCAAGCAGTAAAGCTTGATCTTTCTTTGCATTTGCTATTACAAATTGATCCATTATTCCAGAGTTCACACCAATAAATTTATTTTCAACCCTTTGCCCTAAGAGGGCAAGGTATGTTCTATCAATTTCTTCAGGGGTTTGATTTTGAGATAAGAGCATGAATCCAATAAGTACTTCCAAAGCTGCAGAAGATGAAAGGCCAGCTCCATTTGGAAGTTCTCCTTTAATCAGAATATTACATCCCTTCAAGGGGAATCCATCTTCTAATAAAAACTTTATAACTCCTTTTGCATAGTTCCCCCAACTGTCTTCCTTTCTATAATCCACTCCCTTATTTAGATCTACTTTTACTTCGTTGGGAAAGTCCATAGATTTTAGGTAGATTAAATTATCGTCCCTCAAATTCATTAAGCCATTTATACCAAGGTTTATAGCTACCGGTAATACATATCCTCCATTGTAGTCTATATGTTCGCCTATCAGATTTATTCTTCCTGGAGAGAAGAACCTTTGTACTTGTTTTTTACTGACTCCGTAGATTTCTTGAAAAGTATTTAGTAAATCCATTTTGTCGACCTCTCTATTGTATTTTTTTGAATTTTTCTATTGCATTTCTTAACGTAATGGCAGTTTCTTCCACCGCCATGGTATTTGCCGCAGCCCAAGCACCCATCTCGCTTGATGCGTACCATTTTATTTTATCCTTGTCTCTTAAAGGAGGATAGAACTCAATATGAAAATGATAGTATTTGTTGGAATCTGCATATTCCTCTGAATTAACAGGAGTTTGATGGATATTCATCATGTAAGGGAAAGGTTTGTCAAACAATGCATCAAAGCCACCAGTTAACAGTTTTAGCGCCTCAGCCAGGTCCCATTTTTCTTTTTCGTCGAATTCTGATAAGTTGCCTTTGTGGGATTTGCTCACGATGAAAGCTCCATAGGGGTAGTCTGTAAAAAAGGGAAGATAAACGAGAAATGAATCATTCTCAAAAAGAATTCTTTTTTGAAATTCCTTTTCCTCTTTGTTCATTTCACAAATAAGGCATTTCCCATTTTCTTCATAATATTCTTTACAGTTGTCGAGTTCGACTTTTAACTTCAATGGAATCCAGGAATAGGCATATAATTGACCGTGTGGATGGAGCATCGTTACCCCTACTTCTTTTCCTCTATTTTCAAAAGGAAAGATGTATTTTATTTTTTCATCTTTTGAGAGTTCCTTAAACCTTTCAACCCATAAATTTACCAACTTAAATATATGTTCTACTGGTAATTGAGGAAGGGTAATATTGTGATCAGGAGAATACAAAATTACTTCGCATTTCCCATAATTTTTTTCGACTTTGTACAAATCAGTCCCTTGTATATTTGGTTCATCTGGATCTAGTTTTAAAGCGGGAAAATCATTGTCGTATGCATAAACGTCATAGTTTGGGGGTACTTTTTTACCCGGTCCTGGACAAAAGGGGCACCAATCCTCAGGTAAATGGGGCCTATTTTGTCTATTATCGGCAACCATTGTGTATGTTTTTAACAAAGGGTTCCAACGTAATTCTGCCATACTATTTCTCTCCTTTTTTGTTTAAATTTACTGCCTTTAAAATCTATAAACCTTCTTTAACGCCCGTTCGCCCTGCAACCCACCTATGACCCATATCTTATTTTATGTTTAAGAGTTTCTCACTACAAGTTCTACATCTAAAACTTTCCTTGTTGATGAGTTGTCTCTTTGCTTACTTTTTATTCTTTTATACAACATTTGAAATGCCTCATATCCCATTTCAAACTTTTTAACTTTTACCGTTGTCAACTCTGGCTCGATTAACCTTGAAAAGGCTATATCGTCGTAACCTACTACTGAAACATTTTGTGGAATCTTTAGATTATTTTCTTTCAAAGCTTTAATTGCACCATAAGCTATTAGATCGTTGTAGCAAAATATTCCGTCGAATTCTTCTTTTTTTCTGATCATTTCCATCGTTTTATCGTACCCTGCTTTAACGTGGTATCCTTCATGTATCCCTTCACATATCTTGATATCATCCTCCGAAAAAGTTAATCCTTTCTCTTTTAAAGCCTTTTTATAGCCTTGTAACCTTCCATATGAAGCAGAGTTATACAGTTGATCGGTGATCATTTTTATCTTTTTACACCCTTTTTCAATGAGGTATTTGGTTGCAAGATATCCCCCTTTTTCTTCGTCACTGAATATCTCATCCACATTCCAACCGTCTATTTCTCTACCTACAAGTACTATAGGGAAGTGCTCTTTTATCAGTTCTTGAATATCTTCATAACTCTTTTGCATTGGAAAAAGGAGAATACCATCAACTCTCCTTTCTAAGAGAGTTTTTAAAAACTTTTCTTCGTTTTCGTATAAACCTTCAGAGTTCATAATTATTATTTGATAATTATTCTCCCTTGCTGCTTTATCAATACCTTTGAATACTTCAGAGAAAAAAGGGTTGGAGCTATCGGGCATGATCACTCCAATTGTATGGGTTACGTTAGATTTGAGCATAGTAGCGTATATGTTTTTAACATAGCCTAGTTCTTGGGCAATTTTTTCGATCTTTTCTTTTGTTTGAGGGTTTATATCTGGTTTATCGTTTAAAGCCCTTGATACAGTGTTAACAGAGACCCCTGCTCTTTCGGCGATATCTTTTATGGTTACAAAATTACTTCGACTTATTTTTACCACCCCTTTTAATGTTAACGTTAACGGTATCAATTTAATTTTACACCAAAAACCAAAAAAATCAAAATGATTTTTTGTTGACAAAAGAAAATTTTTTGTGTATAATATATATGTAAATTGCATATATATGAAAGGAGGTTATCTTATGCCTTTTTTAGATGGAACCGGACCTAGGGGTTTAGGCCCGATGACAGGTAGAGGTTTAGGAAGATGTAGTGGTGCGTATGGTAGAGGTTTCGGTTATGGTGCAAGAGGATTCGGAAGAGGTTTCGGCTATGGCAGAGGTTTTGGATATGGCAGAGGATTCGGTTACGGACCAAGAACCTACGGAGGATGGGTAGGATCGTATTATCCACCAGCATATCCTGTGGAAAGTGACAAAGCTTTTTTAGAAGCGCAAAGAGAGTATTTAAAAAACGAATTAAACTACATTGAAGGAATCCTAAAAGAAACAGACGATAGCCAGAAAAAAGACGAGTAAATTTAATATTAGGGCACAACTCAGTTTTAGATTAAAAATGAGTTGTGCCTGCTTTTATGCATCATATGTACATTACAACGGTTGAAGGAGAGATCAATTTGTCATTGAAGATAGCTATTTTGAGCGGAAAAGGAGGAACTGGGAAAACTACCGTATCAACAAATTTAGCCAAAGTTCTTTCAAAAAATATGAAAGTTTTGCTACTAGATGCAGATGTAGAAGAGCCTAACGACCATTTATTCTACAAAGTCACATTCGAAGAAGAAAAAAGTGTGGATGTACTCATACCAAAAGTGAATAAAGAAACTTGTATATTGTGCGGGCTTTGCGCAAAAGAGTGTCAGTTTGGTGCTATTAATGTCTTTGAAAAAGGGGTATTAGTTTTCCAAAATTTATGTCACGGTTGTGGCGTTTGTTCTGAAATTTGTCCAGTAAGAGCTATCGATGAAGAACCTAAAAGCTTAGGAAAATTAAGATTTGGAAAGACAGATTATTTTGATTTTGGTATGGGGCTTTTGAATATAGGAGAACCCTCCGGTGTAAGGATTATTAGAGAATTGAAGAAATATATTTCGGATGACTACGATGTAACTATAATCGATGCCCCTCCTGGTACTCCTTGTCCAGTTGTGGAAGTTTTACAAAAGGTTGATTTTGCGGTTTTAGTAACTGAATCATCTCCCTTTGGATTACACGATTTGAAACTGGCGGTGTCGTTAGTTAAAGAAATGGAAATCCCTTACGGAGTGGTAATCAATCGCTACGATCCTGCATTTGCCGAGCTAACAGAGTACCTTGAGGGAGAAAAAATTCCTCTACTTATGAAAATCGATTTTGATAAGAAAATAGCTAAATGGTACTCGGAGGGGAAATTGATCGTAGATCAATCCGAAGAATTGCTCAGAAGTTTTGAACTTTTGTACGAAAATATAACAGAGGTGTTCGCATGAAGCAAATAGCTATAATTAGCGGAAAAGGTGGAACTGGGAAAACAACATTATCTGCTTCTTTGAGCTACCTTTTCCAAAATCCCGTAATGAGTGATTGCGATGTTGATGCATCTAACCTTCATTTGTTGTTATCTCCTGTTGAGTTAAAACAAAGCTATGAATACTATGGTGGGAAAAAAGCTGAAATAGATTATGAAAAATGCACTAATTGTGGTATTTGTAAAGACAAATGCAGGTTCGATGCAATAGATTTTCAACAGGGTAGATACGTTATTAACGAATATGCGTGCGAAGGTTGTAAACTTTGTGTACTCACCTGCCCGGAAAAGGCGATAAAACTTGTAGAAAATTTAGCTGGATATTATTATGAATCAAAATGTCCAAAAGGGGTTTTGGTACATGGCGATTTGAATCCGGGGGAAGAAACTTCGGGAGGTTTGGTAGCTGAGATAAGAAAAAAGTCTTTTTCTGTGGGTGAAAGTTTAAAAAAAGATGTTATCATAATAGATGGTGCTCCTGGCATAGGATGCCCTGCAACATCGTCTGTAGCTGGTGTAAACTACGCTATTATAGTTACCGAACCTACCCTTTCAGGATTTCACGACCTTCAAAGGGCGGTTGAAACTTTGAAGAAAATGAGAGTGAAGTTTGGTGTAGTAATCAATAAATTTGATTTAAACGAATCTGTGAGTTCTTCCCTGGAGGAATGGTGTTTTTCTGAAAATATAGATTTTTTAGGAAAGATACCTTTCGATGAAATGGTGAATTTAGCCACAAGAGAAGCCAAACCAATAATCTTGTACGAAGATTCTATTTCATCAAAGTACATAAAATCTATATATCAAAAAATCCTACAAATACTTTTTAATAAATAGAGAGGTGTGTAAAAATGAAAATTGCAGTTCCATCTAAAGAAAAAACATTTGAATCCGAATTAGACGAAAGATTTGCAAGAGCAGCTTACTTTTTAGTTTACGATACAGAAGATGAAAGTTATGAATTTTTTTCTCCTGACAATAGCCAAGAACATGGGGTAGGAACAAAAATTGTGAACGAACTTTCAGATCAAGGAATAGATGCAGTAATTTCCAAAAATCTTGGGGAAAATGCCTTGACAGCTTTAAAAGCGGCAAATATCAAAGCCTACATAGCTTCAGATGGCAATGTCCAAGAAAATATCGATCTTTTGAAATTAGAAAAACTTCAAGAATTCTAAAAGGGTTACAAGGTGGGGAGCAGGGTGAAGCCTTACCATACCTTTCCTTATG
>NZ_JALY01000258.1:0-4156 GCF_002924615.1 Petrotoga halophila DSM 16923
GCTGAAAGTGCTTTAAAAGAAGTTAGATTATTAGAAAAAGAAGGTTTTTACGATATTGTCGTCTCTGTCAAATCTGTTGATGCAAAAGAAACTTTTGTTGCCAATCAATATCTTTCGCAGTTGATACCTTATCCTTTTCATATAGGCGTTACTGAAGCGGGTGTCTTTGAAGATGCCGTTATTCTGTCTTCAGCAGGTTTAGGATCTTTACTTATAAACGACATAGGAGATACAATCAGAATATCCATCAGCGGGGATCCACTCAGAGAAGTTGAATTGGCAAAAGATTTGCTAATAGCCTTAGGTTTAAGAACGGGGGTAAGAGTCATAGCCTGTCCTACTTGCGCAAGAGCAGAGATCGATGTTGAAGGGTTAGCCTATGAGGTAAAAAAAATGGTCAAAGACAAAGAGGTTAACAAAAATATCACTGTAGCGGTTATGGGGTGCATAGTTAACGGCCCTGGCGAAGCTAAGCATTCTGATATTGCTATAGTTGGGACCAAAAATTCATCAGCGGCTATTTTTCTTAAAGGGGAACTTTTCGGGACCTTTAAGAGAAACGAGATAGAAGAGAAACTTTTTGAGATTATAGAAGAGGTTCAGAATCCTTAATTAAAGAAGGGGAAATTATGGAGATAGATCCTATCACCCGAAAAAAAACAGATAAAGAGTTGAAAAAAAGGAAGATAAAAAAATCAAAAGATAAAGATTTTTCTGCTTCTGAAGTGAAAGAAAAAGAAGGCTTTTTTGATGTGCTAGTTGATACAAATATAAAAATCAGTGAGAGTGAGTTAAGGAGGTTGATTGACGATATTCTTAAACTTGGGAATAACTTTGTGAAATCTCCAACTCAATCAAATCTAAGAGAGTATAGAAATTCTATTAAAGATTTCCTTAAAAGATTGGAAAAACATTGGTATGTGATAAAAAACGATCTTGATTTTAAAAACTCAGCGCCTCAACTACATGTAGTTGCAGAAGTAGTTGATGGCAAACTCATGGAATTGACTGATATGATTTTAAAAAGAGAGAAAAATACATTATTATACGCATCAAAAATCGACGAAATAAACGGCTTGATTTTAGATTTGTACAAATAAGAAGTTGTATAGAAGGTGTTTCTTTTGAGTAATTCATTCTTTTATGATACAATAGAAAAAATTCAATCAAAAATAGACGTAATTAAGGCGAGTTCCATGTGTTTTGTTTCTGAAGATAATTTCATTTTATATAATTTCAGAGATGAATTATTAAATTCAGTTTCGGCTTTCAATAAATTAGATACCTTAGTTATAAAACCTTCTGGTGGAAATATTAAGATAGAGCAAGTTAGGGATGTGGAAGAGTTTTTAATGTATAAACCTAACTATGCAAAGGTGAAGGTTGTTTTTTTTGAGGATATAGATAGATTGAATGTTGAAGCGGCAAACGCTTCGCTTAAATTAATCGAAGAGCCTCCTGAATATGCTTTGGTATTTGGAACTACTACGAGGTGGAATTATTTGTTACCCACTGTAAAAAGTCGTTTTATAAGGGTTGATCTTTCCATCCCTTCAGTTTTAATTGAGAATATTAATAGCAAATACGGGGAAATAGGAATTTATTTCAATTTTTTTCGGCATTATGATTTAGGGGTTCTATTATTTCTGAATGATGAAAATACTGATATATCTCGAATTAAAGATGAGGTAGAGCGGATAGTCAAATTTTCAGCCAAAAATGTTGATGAATTATTAAACAATTTTAAATTGCCGCTCGATTTGCCAGAAAACAAATTAAAGTTTGCTCTTTCTTATTATAAATTTTGGAATATATTAATAAATTTAAACGATAAAGAGTTCTTTTATCTAATAAAAGATATTTCCCAAATAAAAAATGATGTAGAAAATTTGTCTTTTTTACGTAATATATCTGCTTTAGGTTCGATTTTATTGAGAGATTCAATGATATTTTTGAATTCTTCCAAGTGGAAATATTTTTGGAATAATTCATTGGTTTACTTCTTTGGATTGAATGAACATATTGTTGATGTTGATATAGAGCAAATCAAAAATACAGTTTCATATCTGAACAGGATGTCTACGATGAGATTAGCTAACTTTAACTTTGAAATGGAAATATTTACTCATTTTTTTAGAATTAAGAGATGTTTTAGTAGAACTATTAAATAATAACAATGGGAGTGAAATCTTTTGATAGATCTAAAAGCTGAAGTTTATGGGGTGGAATTGGAAAAATTAGGTCCTATACATTATTATAATTATTTAGGGATTGAAAAGATTAATATATTTGACTATGTTTTAGTTCAAACAGAAAATGGAATAGAAGTTGGAAGGATTGTGATGGGACCTGTTACTATGAGGTTTGAAGAAATTGGATATGAACCTAATTCAATAATTAGAAGGGTTGGAGATGAAGACAAAAAACAAGTAGAAGAAAATGATCAAAAGGCTAAAGAAGTAGCACAATACGCAAAACAGATGGTTAGAGCATTAGGATTAAAAATGAGAATTCTTGATGCCGATTTTACTTTTGATAGATCAAAATTAGTAATTCACTTTGGTTCCGATGTCAGAATAGATTTCAGAGAATTGGTAAAGATATTAGCTAAAAGGTACAAAACAAGAATAGAACTTAAACAAGTAGGAGCCAGGGATGAAGTAAAGAAGATTGGATCAATTGGTTTATGTGGTCAAGAAGCTTGTTGTAGTAGATTTTTGAGAGATTTTTCTTCTATAAAGATGGAACTGGCTAAAACGCAACAGATGATGATAAACACCGCTAAAATCTCAGGCAGATGTGGGAAACTTCTTTGTTGTTTGAAATATGAGAATGACTTCTATAAAGAGGTCCTTAAAAATGTTCCAAATGAGAATACTACAATAGAATACGAAGGGAAGCCAGCCAGAGTTGTAACTGTCAACGTGTTCTTAAAAGAAGTCTCACTACAGGTAATAGAAGAAAATCAACCTATCTTAATCAAGGTTCCTTTTTCTTATTTCAACAACGGTAATTCTTAGAATGGATGATCGTATGAGAACAATTGCGGTTATATTCATAACACTCGGTATTTTGTTTGTAATAATAGGGTTGATGTTTGCGTTTAATATAAAACTCGGAAGACTTCCTGGAGATATAATAATAAAAAGAGAAAATTTCGTTTTATATATTCCTATTACAACAATGCTTATTGTAAGTGGAATAATCACATTACTATCAATTATCATTCGAAGATTTTTCTAATAATAGATGTAAATTCTTTGGAGGTGGATTCATTGAAAAAAAGCTTGAAAGAGATACAGAGCTTGTCGTTAATAGCCAGAGGAGATATATTGAAGATGACCACTGTGGCTAATTCTGGTCATCCCGCAGGGTCTATGTCTTCAATTGACATGTTTTTATCGGTATTGAATAGGGCAAATATTTTTCCGGAAGATCCTTTCAATCCAGATAGAGATAGGATTGTGGTTAGTCATGGTCACACTTCCCCTGGTTTTTATGTAGCTTTAGCAAGGATGGGTTTTGTAGACATTGAAGAAGTTATTTCAGGATTCAGATATGCCGGAAGCGTATTTGAAGGACATGTTACCCGTGGGATACCGGGTGTTGAGTGGTCAACAGGGAATTTAGGTCAAGGCTTATCAGCTGGGATAGGAATGGCTTTGGCAGCGAAAAAGAGGAAAAAGGATTATAGAGTTTACGTTTTTAGTAGTGATGGAGAAAGTTCAAAAGGTCAAATTGCCGAAGCTAGAAGAACTGCAATAAAAGAAGGACTAAATAACCTAATAGTATTACTTGATTACAACGATATCCAAATATCTGGAAGAGCTAGAGATATATTATCAGTAAATATAGTTGGAGAATACGAAGCGGCTGGCTGGAATGTAATAGAAATAGATGGTCACAATTTTGAGCAGATCAATAAGGCTCTAGAAGTAGCTGAAAATGAGCCGTTAAGGCCAACTGTGATTGTAGCAAAAACGATTATAGGTAAAGGTGTTTCTTTTATGGAAAACACCCCAACCTATCACGGTAAAGCACTCACTAAAGAACAGTTAAATAAGGCTTTAGAAGAATTAGGTTTAGAAAACGATGTGGAAAAGTATATCGAAAAAAGAAAAAATATGGCTTTAACAAGGGAAAAAATAAATTATCC
>NZ_JALY01000293.1:0-1964 GCF_002924615.1 Petrotoga halophila DSM 16923
AATATTACAGCCCTGATTATTGCCTTATATTTTGAAAAAAAATTACTAACTATAATTGAAGAACCTGAGAGAAATATTCACCCATCCCTTATTTCCGGCGTTGTGCAGATGTTGAAAGAGGCATCACAGAAGAAGCAAATTATTGTTACCACCCACAATCCGGAGATGGTGAGGCATACAGATTTAAAAAGCATTCTGCTTATCTCTCGAGATAAAGAAGGTTTTTCTACCATTTCCAGACCTGTTGAGAAAGAAGAGGTAAAAATATTTTTGCAAAATGAGATAGGAATTGAAGAACTCTATGTACAAAATCTCCTGGAGGCATAAACATGGATTATAAAATGTTGTTTATTCTCGTCGAAGGAGACGATGATAAAAGATTCTTTGAGAAAATAATAACTCCTCTCTTTGAGGGAAAATACTATCTAGTTAAGGTATGGAAATATGCACAACAGAAAAAGGAGAAGGTTAGTAAATTTCTTGAAAGCATTAAAGCAATGAGTGCGGAGTATATCTACGTATCAGATATTGACCGTACACCATGTGTAACAGCAAGAAAACAATATATACAAAATAAATTTAAGGAAGTTGACAAAGATAGGATAATAGTTGTAATAAGAGAGATAGAAAGTTGGTACCTTGCCGTATTAGACGATAAGTCTTCTAAAAAGCTTGGCATTCGTTATTCAAATACTACAGACAATGTTACTAAAGAACAATTTAATAATTTAATCCCAAGAAAGTTCGATTCCAGGATAGATTTCATGCAAGAAATTCTAAAGTGCTTTAACATAGAAACAGGAAAGCACAGAAATACGTCATTCAGGTATTTTATTGACAAGTTCAATTGTGAAGTTTAAGGCGCAGCTGCAGCGGCGGTGAATTGTGATACCAAGCCCTTATCATCCCTTTCCTAATGGGCGAGCGGTGGTTTAAAGGTGCAACAATTCCTTTTTCCTTATGGGTGGGGAGCGGGGGAAGGGCGCTAATAAAATTACTAAAAAGATATCACTCCTCCTAAAGCAAAAAAGAGGAGTGATATCTCTTTTAAATACTCAAAAATCTACCTTCTACAACTACTTCAATGTTTCTTTTAGTTCTTCTATAGTTATACTAAGAATATTTTTCTTTATTTGGTTTATGGTTTCTTCGTTTGCTTTTCTGATCTTGTTTTCTAATCTCTTATCAAAATCTTCTCCAAACCTTTGATTTAGAATTTCTATGATTAATTCTCTTTCTCCTTCAAGTTTCCCTTCTACTTTACCTTCCAATTTAGCTTTTTCTCTATCTTTTTTTGCTATCTCTTCTAATGTGTCAAACATTTTTGGCACCTCCATTTCTTCTAGCTCTTTGTACCTTTCTTCTATCTCTTTGTAATCTGTCCTCTTTCTAAGCAATTCTAAGAATGCGTTTCTGTGTTTATCAAACTTTTCTTTTTCTCCTTCTGGCAATTTCGATATTATCTCTTCATTTATCATCTTTAGCAACTCTTCCATTTTTTTTATCTTTACGTTTGGTTTGTCCGTTAATAAGATTACTCCTAGTGCATTCTTCATGTTTATTATCGTTTCTTCTTTTATATTACTTAAATTTATTAGTTCATAGTCAGCTTTTATTAAATACTCTTCCATGTTTTTTATCTTTGTTATCTTCTCTTTTACGTCCATTGGTGATGTCCATTTTGCTTTTCCATCGTAAAAGACCATCCCGTTAGTTCAGTTTGTTCACGTTTTAAATCTGTTTCTTTTATTTGTTGTGTGATTTCTCTTGGTAGAAAGGCTTTTAGGAAGTCGTAGAATATAGCTCTGTCTTCAAATAATTCTTTGAATATGGAATCTTTTATTGGATTAGACATAAGCTTCTCCTTTTTGGTTTATTTTTTGTTTGTCCAGTTTAATTATACCATATGTTTTTGAAGGTGTGTTATTTCTTCTCACGTAACTTTTGTATAATAAGTTTTATAG
>NZ_JALY01000227.1:0-23187 GCF_002924615.1 Petrotoga halophila DSM 16923
ACATATCACCGATTAGCTTTATATCCCTCCGACCTGGGGAGGGGTGTAATTATTATATCTAAATATTTTAAAATTGATATTGAATAAATGTTAAATATATCCGTACCCAGATGAACAGTCTACCGAATAAAATACCTAATATTCCTTTGAAGAGGTCGAAAAATTGAAAGAATTATTTCACAACAAGAATTACATCTTCTATTGGTTTAGCAGTACTTTTAATATAATATATCAATTAATCTGGAAAATTATAGAGAACTTTTTTGAAACGAATATCTGGTTTTATTAGCAATTTTTACAAGAGTTAGCATTACTGGAACTTCTACTAATACACCCACGACAGTAGCGAGTGTTGCTCCCGATTGCAGTCCGAAAAGTGAAATAGCAACAGCAACTGCCAACTCAAAAAAATTACTCGCTCCGATCATGGCTGCAGGTGCTGCAATATTGTATTCTATCTTCCACACTTTTGCCCATAAGTAAGCAACAAAAAATATAAAAAATGTTTGTATAATCAAAGGTATTGCAATAAGTACAATATGAATTGGATTATTTAAAATAGTTTCACCTTGAAAAGAAAATATGATAATCAATGTGAGTAGTAGTCCTATTATTGTAGTATTGTCAAATTTTTTTAAAAACACATTTTCAAAATATTCTTTACCCTTATTTTTAATTATATATTTCCTTGATAAATATCCAAAAAGTAGTGGAATAACAACAAATAATACTACAGATAAAAACAAAGTATCATACGGTACGGTTATATTACTTATTCCCAATAATAGGGCAACTATTGGAGTGTAGGCAAATAATAAAATTAAATCGTTAACAGCTACCTGAACTAAAGTATAAGCTGGATCACCTTTTGTAAGATGACTCCAAACAAAAACCATGGCTGTACACGGTGCCGCACCTAAAAGTACTGCTCCTGCTAAATATTCTTCCGCTAAATTTGGAGAAATCCATCCATTAAAAGCTACTTTGAAGAAAAAAGTTGCGATCAAATACATTGTAAAAGGTTTAATTAACCAATTAGTAATAGTAGTTATTGTCAATCCTTTAGGCTTTTTTGTAGCGTTTACAATACTTGAAAAATCAATTTTGAGCATCATAGGATAAATCATTAACCATATTAATATCGCTACGGGAATAGAAACATTTGCATATTCAAATTTGCTAAGAGTTTGGGGTATAATAGGAATCCAATTTCCAATCATAATTCCTATAATAATACAGAGTATAACCCAAATAGTTAGATAACGTTCAAAGATCCCCATTTCATTAGCTATTTTCAATTCTTCATTTGTGTTAATTTTATTCTTCGCCATTTTGTACCTCCTGAGCCAGAATTTTTAAAACATTCTTTTTATCATTCTTAATCAAGTGACAATTCATATTATGTTCTTTATACTTTTCGAATCTTTCAATATCGCCTATAAATAAAATATTTTCTTGAAATTTTTCCTTTAAATACCTATAAAGTAATTCATGCTCTTTTTTAAATTCAGGGTTTATATTATAATAGACCCATTGAGCATCTTTTGAAGAAGAAATAATTCCAGTAGTTTTAAGCTTACTTAAATGCCTAGAAACATTGGATTGAGTCATTTCAAGAAGTACTTCCAATTCACAAACACAAAGTTCCTGCTGCTGCATCAATAAATTTAAAATTCTTAGTCTATTTTCATCTCCAAGAGACTTAAAAAGTTCTTCCATTAATTGAATATTCACCTCCTTTATATTACTATATACGATTATACTCATATAATGATATCATAATTTATATTTTTTAATGTAAAATATTTAAAAATATATTATTAACAACCAAAAAACGGTATTGTCTATTTCCACCAAAACTCTTGATTTTGTATGATATAATTTGAATAATTCAAAAAGTAATTTGGTTTTGGGAGGGATGTATTTGAAGTTTCCAAGCGTTCCAATGATTATGACGCCGGGTCCAACTTATGTAAGTGAAGAGGTAAGAGATGCTCTATCTCAAAAGATAACAAATCCAGATTTGGATCTTAACTTCTATGAATATTACAAAAAAACATGTGAAAAGGTACAACAACTGTTAAATACGGAAAACGAGGTTTTAATACTTTCTGGAGAAGGAATATTAGGATTAGAAGCAGCATGCGCTTCGTTGGTTGAACCAGGTGATAAAGTCCTTTGTATAGAAAACGGGATTTTTGGGAAGGGTTTTGGTGATTTTTTAAAGATGTATGGTGGAGAGGTAGAATATTTCACTTCTGGCTATAGAAAAGCAATTGATGTGAAAGCTTTGGAAGATTTCTTAGAGAAAAATCACGATTTTAAATTAGCAACTTTTGTACATTGTGAAACTCCTTCAGGAATTACTAATCCTATTAAACAAATAAACTCCTCATTAAAAAAATACGGTATTCTTTCAATAGTAGATGCTGTTTCGTCTATAGGTGGAGAAGAAATCGAGACAGATAAATGGGATATAGATATTCTTTTGGGAGGTTCACAAAAATGTTTATCTGCACCTCCAGGTATTACTTTTTTAAGTATTAGTCAAAAGGCTTGGAAAATAATTTTAGATAGAAAAACTCCAATTACTGGATTCTATGTGAACCTTGCCAATTGGAAGAGTTGGTACGAAGATAAATGGTTCCCATATACGCCCCCTATAAGTGATATATTTGGTTTTAGTGTTGCAGTTGAAAGATTACTCAAAGATAATGATCGTCTAGAACGTCATAAAAAGATAGCGAATGCGGTAAGAAAAAGCTTAATATCAGGTGGGCTTGAATTGTATCCAAAAGATGGTTTTTCAAATACAGTAACTACCGTAGTTTTACCTAAAGGAACTTCTTTTAAAGTTATTTATAATAAGATGCTTAGCGAACATAACATAATGATTGGTGGAGCGTTTGATTTTTTAAAAAATCAAGTGTTTAGAATAGGCCATATGGGAGAAAATTGTTATGAAGATAAGCTCTACCTAACTTTAAAAGGGCTAGATAATGTTCTTAGAGATCTCGGTTTTGAATTAAAGGTAAAGTTGCATAAGTATTTTATTGAAAATTTAGATTCTTAATTTTCGGTAATTATTTTCGAAAAAAGAAATGCGAATTATGCATTGTATCATTAATGATATATTGTATCGTGTTATGTTTATAATCCTACTTTATATGTATACATACTTTACAAAATATAGTTTATAATTTTTATATTATTATATAATGCTTATATAATAATATAAGTTACTGTGCAATATAAAAAATCGATATTTTTGATTGGTTCTTTGAAAAATTTCTAATTATACTTTCTACACTCAATGAATCTCACTAAGACAAAAAATTTAGAAATTTTAATATGGGTAAATTACTAAAAATTCGAGAAAATTTCTCTAAGAAAAAATATATATAAATACTATCGAAAAAGATGAAAGATGAAGAAAATATTGTCGGAAAACCTAAGTTTTCCGACAGAACGAGTTGAACAATCAAATAATACAAATTTTAACCTATAAAATCTTTTATTTATGCTAATCACAAACCACCTCTTTGTAAGAAGCCCTGAGAGCCTTTGAATTTTTTAATAAATATAAAAATTAATATCTTAAATTTAATTCTCAAAATTAAGCGTTTTACGAAGACCCTTTTCCTTTGGAAGGGTTAGGTAAAAATTTTCACGAACAATTTTAGATGAAAATTCAATTTTTCCCCTTTACTCAGGAAACTCTTTCATATACATTGTATATTTATATCATTTTGTACATATTCATAATGTAGCACTTACTAAACGAAAAGTGTACCCCCTCTTAAAATAACATGCTTTCCTATAAATTCTCTTAACTAAAAAATCATTGGTTATCTCATAAAAATAGTTGGTAATTAAGAAGTTCAAATATCATTCCATTTATTTTTTATTTATCAAAAAACTTTTATTCTTGTTGAAAGTCCCAAAACAATATTCATATCTTCAATCAAAACTATTGAACTGCTAGTCTCATTTTGAAAGGATAAACCAGCATATAAATTCAATCCATCAAAAATCCATATTTTATTCTTAAAATCCTGTACTCCATAAAAAGAAACCATATAATTTTCAACAGAAAAATCATCTTTAAAACCTATGGCACCTTCTAAATTCAAATAACTATCTGATAAATCTTCTTTTATGATATTAACACTTGTTTTTGCAAAAGCTCCATAGTTTCTAAATATCAGATTATCACTCGAACTTTCGTCCCATCTTGTTTCCTCATAATAAATTGCACCAACATCAAAATACATAAAATCAGAATCGTATCCTATTGCTGAAAAGATTGATGATTGGTAGTTAAATGTATTTGAATATCCGAGACTGAATTTCACTGGCACACCGTTTAACTCATTAAACCCTGCTTTTAAATATGCCCCATTGTTAACTTGCGAAACTCCTGTTTCTATAAATCCAAAAAGACCCCATCTCAATCCCCATGCGGGATTAAAAGTATCTGTATAAATATATCCTTCCTCAATAACTCCTGCTTCAGGGGTTAAAAAAGAAACAGAAAAGACAGATAAACTAAGAGTAAAAATCACTAACAACGAAATAACTAATTTTTTCATTTCCCTCACCTCCATAGATATAAATAACATACTCTCTTCAATAACTCAAATACATTCATTTTAAACAACGTTTAATGCCTACAATACTAAATATTTACCTCCTCTTTATATAAATTTTTTGACACCATTCAACTAAGAGGTTCCCTATGAATTATGTTCTAGCAAATGTTTGATACGTTTTTTAAAATCACCATTTACTGGTTTATCTCTATCAACGTTCATATGATATTTCTGTTTCGGGTCTTTGTTAGCTCTTTTAACCGTCGCTCTTTGTATCCCCATTTCTTTTGCTATCGCTCTTTGACTTTTGTGTTTGTTAAAAAACGAAAATCTTATATAATTGTATTGTACCATCTCTATAACCTTTTTCCCCTACTGTACAATGTTTTTTCGACCAAACTCATTATGCAGGATTTGTGTGATAAAGTATTAACTTTTCGTTTAGCGGACACTTATTTTTGGCACACTTTTCATTTAGTAAGTGCATTTTTTTCTAGTTCTCAAAGAATGATATAATATAAAATGATTCATAAAGTTTATATTGAAAAGGCAAAAAAGTGAAGAAGGTGAAATACAAATGGAAAGTCTGGGTTTAGAAGAAATAATTCAAACTCTAAGAAGCTTAAAGAAACAAATAGAGGAAAATTACAAGGCTGAAATTATAGGAATCTTTGGGTCTTATGCCAGAAGAGAAGAGAAAAGGGATAGTGATTTGGATATAATAGTTAGATTCGAAGAAGGTGCAACTCTGTTCGATATGGCAGGATTATCAATTTTCTTACGGGAAAAACTGAATGTTAAAGTTGATGTTGTTTCAGATAGAGCTATAAGAGAAGAGCTAAAAGATGAAATATTAAAAGAAGCTATATTAATATGAAAAGAGATTACACTCTTTTTTTAAAAGATATAAAATTGTGAGGTACTTCAATCAAATTTTATAAGTTGGAGAAGATTAATGACTAAAAGGCAAAAACCTTCAAAAAAAAATACACAATATAAGATTGAAATATTAATCGATTTAGCAAAAGGTGAGCTGCTCAATCACGGTATCACTAACTTCAATTATGAAAAGGTTATCTACGATGCCAGACTCAGCAAATCGACTGTTTATAAAAAATTCGGTAAAAAGGATGAATTTATAATTTTTCTTATTAAGAACTTATTAGATGATTTCTTTATTCCTTTTAAGAAATACGTTGATGATTTTAACACTTTCCAAGAAGTTCTTGACTATCTATCAAACTTAAACTTCGATGTTCAAACTCTGATGAAAGAGTACCCTATAGATGATCTTTTTGAACATCCTGAGATTACTTCAATTATAAATGATTACTACTATCAACGATTTGGAAAGGTAATCACTGATAAGATCGCTGAATTTCAAAATGCAGGGCAAATAAGAAATGATATCGAAGCTAAATACATCTTAGAATTTCTTACCTCTGTTACCAAAGGTATGGGTATGATGCTTAAAGATCATGACTTCAAGGAAGTTATTAATAATTACAGAAAGCTAATAGAGACAGCCTTAGCTTACAAAACAAATTCTGAAAAGGAGTGAACAGTATTAAATTCAAAAATAACTTAAGATCCAGTAAATTTTTTAACGTCTTGAGTCTCACAATCTTTATTATAGTTTTTTTTAACTTTAGTACCATTTCCATTGCTGCTCCAATTTCTAGTAGAGTTCCAATTGCTAGAGATGACGAAGATTCCAAGAAAATACAAATAATAGAACCATCCAAAATAGCTGAACCTGAATCCAAACCTGCTCCTACTATAGCGCCTTCAGAAACACCCCCTATACCTCCTCAAATCCAAAATGAATTAATTTCAAAATTGGAAACTTTTCACGGGTTTGTTGGATTTGAGTTGAGAGATCTTGCTACCAATGACGTTCTTATTGCTTACAATTCTGAAAAGTTATTCATCCCAGCCTCAAACACAAAATTACTTACCGCACTTGTCGCCTTAGAAAGTTTAGGAGATGACTACAAATTTCAAACCAAAATATACTATACAGGGGAAATATCAAATAATTTCAGAGGAAATCTATATATAAAAGGTTTTGGAGATCCTGTCTTAACTTCTTTACAATACAAAGAAATACTAAAAAGGGCAACGGTGGATAGGGGAATAAAAAAGATATACGGTGATATAATTTTTGATTATACTTTTATGACAGAAGAAGGTTTCGGGAGAGGCTGGATGTGGGATGACCCCCAACCACAAATAGCTGCAATTAATATTTGGCAAACAAGCTACGAATCTTTTAAATATAAAACAAACTACGAAATAAGGGATTATATAAACTTTCTTACAACATTGTATTTACAAGAAATAGGTGTTGAATTTTGGGGAGAAATAAGGTATGAAGAAGTGCCTGCTAACGTCACTCTGCTATATTCTAATTATTCTCCACCCTTAACAGATATAATACAACAAATGTTGGAAACAAGCGATAACCAGATAGCCGAACAAATTTTTAGAGATCTTGGCGCTATTTACGGTAATGGAGAAATAGAAGATTCCGAAAATCACTTTAAGAAAGTTATCAAAGAAACCTTAGGATACGACCCAACCGACTATATAATTAAAGATGGCTGTGGATTATCTATGTACAACTTAATTTCCCCAAATATGTTATCAGATTCATTATTTTATCTATATTCAAAGTATCAATCTAAATTTTTCGATTACTTAGCGTCGCCCTACGAAGACAGTACTCTTGAAAAACGTTTCAACTTTGAAATTTATGCAAAAACCGGAACTTTGTATTACGATTCAGCAATCAGCGGGATTTTCAAATCTAAAAGTGGAAAATATTATCTTTTTAGCTTAATAGAAAACAACTTTCCTTTAGATGTTCAAAATGTGAAAGAGTTTGAAAATTCCATAATCAACTATCTCTATGAAAATTTATAATAACAAAAGGGGGAAGAATTTATGAGTGAAGAGTTCAACGGTTACTACAGATTTCCAACTATTTACAACGATCAAATAGCCTTTGTTGCTGAAGATGACATCTGGGTAGTTTCTTCTTCAGGGGGGATAGCCAGGAGGTTAACCACAAATGTTGGAGAAATCTCCGATTTGACTTTTTCTGAAGATGGAAAATGGATAGCCTTTACAGGAAGAGATGAAGGTGTACCAGACGTCTATATAATTCCATCTACGGGTGGTGTACCAATTAGATTAACATATCTAGGCGCAAATAGCAAAGTACTATGTTGGCATAATGGAAAGATAATCTTTTCATCAAATTATACCCAACCGTTTAAAAGGATTACATCCTTATGGGAAGTCGACGTTGAAGATAAGAGGAAATTAAAACAATTAGATTTTGGCATAGCCACTGAAATCTCATTTGGTAAAGAAAAAGGTGTTGTTTTGGGCAGAAAAACCGGAGATCCTGCTAGATGGAAAAAGTACAGAGGTGGAACGGCTGGAGAATTACTGATAGACGTAGAAGGGAACTACAACTTCAGAAAATTGCTCGATTTAAAATCCAACTTTGCCAATCCAATATGGATCCAAGACCGAATTTACTTCGTCTCAGACCATGAGGATGTCGCTAACATATACTCTTGCACAGTTGAAGGCAAAAATCTAAAAAAACATACGTATCATAACGACTTTTATGTCAGAAACCCAAAATCTGATGAAAAAAATATTGTATACCATGCCGGTTCTGATATTTACATTTTGAATTTATCAAATAACGTATCAGAAAAGGTAGATATAAAATACTACAGTACCTTACCACAAAGAAACAGAAAATTCGCTGAACCAACACAGTATTTTGAAGGTTTCTCTATATCTAAAGATGCTGAAAATTTAATAAGCACTCACAGAGGCAAAAGCTTTTATTACAACAATTGGTACGGTCCCGTTAAACAACTTGGGGAAGAAAGCGGTGTCAGATATAGACTTACCACATACTTAAATCTAAAAGATGAAGAAAAGGTTGTAACAATCAGTGATGAAAATAATTATGAACATATCGAGGTGTACGATTTAAAAAGTGGCAATTTAATCGATAAAGTCAAGGAATATGATTTAGGAAGGGTTATGAATATCGTTGCCTCTCCTAAAGATGAAGAGATTTTGTTAACTAATCAAAGAAACGAACTTATCTTGATCGATTTGAGAAACCATAAGAAGATTGATGTGGATAAAAGTACCATTGGTCCCATTAATGGATATTCTTTTTCTCCAGATGGTAGATGGATTGCTTATTCAAAATTTATAAACAACAAGCAAGCGGCTATTATGATATTTGATAAAGTAAAAGGAGAGATACACCAAGTTACAGAACCAATTCTGTTTGATGTAGACCCTGTCTTTGATCCAGACGGAAAATACCTTTATTTTCTATCTTATAGAATATTCAACCCAATTGAAGATAGATTTCAAATGAATTTAGCCTTCTCAAAAGGAACCAAACCTTATCTTATAACACTCAAAAAAGATTTCTTTTCACCTTTCCAAGAAATAAGTAAAAGTGAAGACAGAGAAAAAAGGAAAGACAAAGAAGAAGAAATAAAAGTTGATATTGATTTTGATAACATCGCTGATAGAATTATACCCTTCCCAGTTAGTGAAGAAAGATATGTAAACATACAAGCTGCAAAAGATAAGGTTTTTTACGCTATTTCTACTGTAAGTGGGGTACTGGAAGATGAAGAAGATATGCTCAGCGAGAAACATGAAAAATTAACCTTGAAATACTACGATCTCACAGAAAAAGAAGAAAAAACTTATCTTGAGGGAATCTCGGAATTTCAAATTTCCGAGGACAAAGAAAAAATCGCCATACGGATTGAAGATGACTTAAGAATTCTTAAAACTTCTAATCCTCCCTCGCCAGAACAAGAAAAAGAATGTGAAAATAAGTATACGAGAAAGTGTGGTTGGATAGATTTTCACAGGATCAATGTGGAAGTTCAACCACTGTTAGAATGGAGACAAATGCTTTGTGAAGCTTGGCGTCTACAAAAATTTTATTTTTGGAACAAAGACAAACTAGACAAAATCGAATGGGACAAGATCTTAGAAAAGTATTATCCTCTAGTTGAAAGAATAGCAACAAGAACAGAATTTTCTGATTTAATATGGGAAATGCAAGGAGAATTAAAATCATCACATGCCTACGAGATGGGGGGAGAATACAAGCCCAAACCAGTTTACAAAATAGGCTATTTAGGGGCAGATTTGATACTGGATGAAGATAAAAACCTTTACAAGATTAGTCACATTGTTAACGGGGATATATGGGACGAAAAAAATAAACCACCATTACTTGGGCCAGGAGTCGAAGTAAAAGAAGGAGATTACTTATTAGCGATAAACGGCATAGAAATAAAAGATAAAATACCCAATGAAATTTTGGTGAATTACAGTGGCAAAGATGTTGAAATAGTAGTATCAAACGGCGATAATATTGAACAAAAGAGAAAGTATGTTGTCAAAACGTTAAAAGATGAAACTTCTTTAAGATACAGAGAATGGGTAGAACAAAACAAGAAATATGTCCATGAAAAAACTAATTCACGGATTGGATACATTCACATCCCAGATATGGGATACACTGGATACGCAGAATTTCACAGAAACTTCTTAAGCGAAGTCAGATATGACGGACTCATAATCGATGTAAGGGTCAACAGTGGTGGTTTTGTATCTTCTCTGATCTTGGATAAATTGAATAGAAAGTTTATTGGATACGATCTCTCACCATATAGAGAGGCCGAAGCCTATCAATATGATAGTGTTAGAGGTCCAATGGTTGCTATAACTAACGAGTTTGCTGGTTCAGATGGCGATATTTTTAGCCACTCCTTCAAGTTGTTGAAACTAGGGAAACTTATAGGTAAAAGAACGTGGGGAGGAGTGATTGGAATTTGGCCCAGGAACCCACTGATTGATCATACTATAACAACCCAACCAGAAATGGCCTTTTGGTTCAAAGATGTTGGATGGGACGTCGAAAATTATGGAACCGATCCGGATATTGAAATAGATATTACCCCAAAAGATTACAAAGAAAAGAAAGATCCACAACTCGATATGGCTATAGAAATAGTACTACAACAACTGAAAGAGGATCCACCAATAGCTTCAAAAGATATCAAAAAACCATAAATCATTAAATGCAAAAAAGCCGAGTGCAACATTGCTCGGCTTTTTGTTTAAAGTATGATCTGTTTCTTGTCTTTATGCTTGAGATCTTATAACAGGTTTTTATTCTATAACTTATCTATCTTCAATTGGAAAAGATACGTATTTAGGAATACCATTTTCGTAAGATGGATAACTTTCTCCTTGAATTAAAGGTTTGGCATAATCAATAAAATCATCATTTACACCGTAACCGTCATGAGAAATATATTCTTCAGGTAAATATTTGGTGTTATTTGCCACCTCGAATAATGGGACCTTTCCAAATTCTATTTTGTAAGGGTCATTTGAGAGACGGTTAATTGTTACCATAAATCCTGAGATACCATCCCGAGCATATTCTAAGGCTTTTTCCCCTATCATAACCGCTTCAGCTTGATCAGTTTTACTAACGATGTGTCCTGCACTTCTCTGGAGGTAATCTGGAATGGACACATGTACCTTCAAGCCTAACCTTGTTAAAATAATGTTGGCTACAACCCTTCCAACATCTCCCAACTGTCTGTTTCCAAAACTATCGGTGTATCCCATATCAGAAACAAATGCGCCGCTTTTATACCTAATACCTTCCGAAACAGCTATCGTACAGTAACCATTCTTACTTACCTCTTTTTGAACCTTATCTATAAAATTATCTTCTTCAAAAATCCTTTCTGGTAACAAAATAACATGAGGTCCAAAATCCCCATTTAATTTAGCCAACGAAGTAGCTGCTGTAAGCCAACCTGCATGTCTGCCCATTGTCTCCATTATGAAAATTTTTGTAGAGTCTTTTGCCATACTACGCGTGTCTATACTTGCTTCCAACATTGAAATTGCCAAATACTTTGCTGCAGAACCATAACCTGGAGAGTGATCAGTGCCGTACAGATCGTTATCTATTGTTTTTGGAATCCCTATGACTTTTAAATCATAACCTATCTTTTTTGAATATTCGTCAATTTTATGGGCTGTGTCCATAGAATCGTTACCACCATTATAAAAGAAATAACTAATATTGTAATCTTCGAACGTTTTAAAAAGTTTTTGAAAACCTTCTTCATCACCTTCTTTTAATCTATGTCTGCAAGTACCAAAGGCGCTTGCTGGTGTAGCTTTCAAATTATTTATTTTATCAACTGATTCTTTTGTTAAATCGAATAATTTACCTTCAAGAACCCCTGTAATACCATTTATTCCCACATATATCTTATCAATTTGTGGATCCTTTAAAGCCTTGCTTATCAGTCCATATGCAGAAGCATTTATGACACTAGTAACTCCTCCCGATTGTGCATATATGATATTTTTTTTATTCAATAATTACACCCCCGAACTTTTAATTTAAAATTACAATGTATCTATATTTCAGCCTTCTTCAGCAAGTTGTAAAAAACTTCTTTCTTTGATGGAATCCTTTTCTACAGGAAGGATCATTCCAAAACCTTGTGCATTTTTAGCTCCCAATCCCGAATTAAGCGCTAATTTCAACAATTGAGTATCACCTTTTAAAATGAAATATCCAGTCCATCCTTTTATAATAATATCTTTGTAAAAAAGTAATTTTTCATTTTTTTCCGTTATACCATAAGGCTCAATATAAAAATTGTTATTTTTTATTCCAATTTCCAATGCCAAAGCTTTTCTCCTGAGATTTTCTTCTATCAGTTTTTTAAAATCTGATGAGTAAGGAGAAAAATAATGAGTATAACGATTCCCGTTTGGTAAAACGATAGTTGAATATGCTGTAATGGGAGACAAAGTTTTAACAAGCATTTCTTCATCAACTTCATTATGAATAACTTCATACTTCATCAAAGTAAAATAATTTTTTTCGATTCTCACAACCTTTTGTTCATTTAAAGAATTCAAAACTGCTTCTACTAATTTATCAATTGGTGAAGCGAAATAAATATTGAATAAACCTTTAAAAATCATTCTTCTTTTCTCAACTTTAAAAGAGTTATAGGGATAAATTCTTGAAAAAGTGAAAAGCTTCAACTTCTTATCTTCAGATCTTGTTCCTAAATCGTGGTACTTAGGCACAGCATTAGACATTAAATAGTAAAACAATCCTTGCAAAGGTCTATTGTAATGAACAGGAAGATCAATTTTATCACCTTCTAAAGCTCCGAATACCAACTTAATGACCAATAGAATCCCCCCAGTTTATATTATTATTAAATTTTTAGATAAAACCCTTTGTGACAACCGCACAAAGGGTATGAATTCATAAAAATTAAAATATAGCTTGTTCTGTTTCCTTATCGAAAGCATGTATCATTTTTAAATCGATTGCGACTTCAAAATTCTGTCCAGATTCTGCTCGTGTTTGAGGGCTTACCTTTGCGGTCATAGATTGACCATTGATAGTTAAATGAAGTAAAGTCTCACTACCCAAAGGCTCAACAACATCAACCATAGTGTTTAAAATATTAGATTCATCAGCACCTTCAAAAAAGTTTTTATCATAGATATCTTCTGGTCTTACACCAAAGATAATATCTTTATCTATATAATTTTCAAGTAAAGATGCTTTATCCTCGGGCACTTTTATAGAGATTCCCTCTGCTTTGAACCAAATACCATTATCTCTTGTTACTTTTACATTTAAGAAATTCATTGGAGGCGTCCCAATAAATCCAGCGACAAAAATGTTGGCCGGATTATTGTATACATCAAAAGCTCCTCCAACCTGTTGAATTACTCCTTCGTTCATAATAACAATTTTATCAGCCATAGTCATAGCCTCAACTTGGTCATGTGTAACATAAGCGACTGTAGCTTCCAACCTTTTTTGTAGTTTCTTAAGCTCAGCTCTCATCTGAACCCTTAATTTTGCATCTAAGTTTGAAAGAGGCTCATCAAATAAGAACACTTTAGGATCCCTTACGATAGCTCTACCTAGTGCAACTCTCTGTCTTTGCCCCCCTGATAATTGTTTCGGTTTTCTATCCAATAAATGGTCAATCCCAAGAATTTTTGCGGCGTTTCGAACTCTCCTCTCGATTTCGTCTTTAGGTGTTTTCCTTAATTTCAATCCAAAAGCCATGTTGTCGTAAACCGTCATATGTGGATAAAGGGCATAATTTTGGAAAACCATAGCTATATCTCTATCCTTCGGTTCCACATCATTTACAACTTTTTGGTCAATTTTTATTGTTCCTTCTGTAATGTCTTCTAACCCTGCAATCATCCTCAAAGTAGTAGTTTTTCCACATCCTGAAGGGCCGAGTAGTACAAGAAACTCCTTATCTTCTATTACAAAATCTGCATCCTTTACAGCATGAAATCCATTTGGGTAAACTTTGTTAACCTTGTCTAATATAACTTGAGCCATTAAAAAGCACCTCCATCTTTTAATTTTTTCTGTCTTTAAAAAGTCTAAAACTTGTTTTAGCACCCCTTCGCTCCGCTACCCATCCATAAGGAAAAAAAGGTCTAAACCATTTACCCCATAGTCAACTCAAAAAGAATGATGAACTCAGTAATCAAAATCCTTAAAAAAATCTTTAATTCTCTGATATTCTTCAACGTTTTCTATCTCAAAAAGGGAAATATCTCTAACTTCATCAACAAAATCCATGAGTTTTACGAATTTATCATAGTCTAACAAAACAACCTTTGGCAAACCATTTTTGGTGATAACAATGTCTTTCTCTTCAACTTCATCAACAACTTGAGAGAATTTTGCTTTAGCTTCAGCTAAACTATAAAATGTAAAATCTTTTAAATACATATTTTACACCCCTTGACTATAATTATAGTCAATTTATTCTTATTTGTCAATCTAAAGAATTCAAAGATTTTCTAGCGTAATCAATTTTAATAGCCTCTAATGCCTAATAATCTCTTCTAATCGGTATATTTGACTTCAGTATATTTCTTAACTTCTTCAAGATCACTAATGGAAAGACTAAAATGCGACCAATAAGGAATAATAGTGTTGTTAAGAAGCAAAGGATCCGTGTTTGAAGATATAGCATTTTTTTTGACAAGTTCTTCATATTCAACGGTACCAGGAATTGGAGTAAATTCGTTTAAATTCACCTTTATTCCGAGCGAATGGCAGAAATCTACAGCTTGTTTTACATCATCTTTATTTTGAGATGGTAGATTCACCAACACGTAGGCATAAATATCATTCATCTCAAAACCAGCATTTTTTAGAGATGTAATGGCTTTAACAAGATCGTTATTAGTTACCTTAAACCCCGTTCCTTTTTGAATATTAAAATCATAGCTTTCGTACCCGAGTTTTATAGTTTTAAAATTTGCTTTTTTTAATAACAAAGCTATTTCATCATCAACACGTCGGGCATGTACACCATTGGGCAGATGATATTGAACGTTAAATTTAGATAAAGATTCCAACAATTCTTTAATATCTTTTCTTAATAAGAACGCATCGTCAAAAAAAACGAAATCTTTTACATAAGGTCTTTTTTTAAGAATATACTCTATATTATTTATTATTTTGTTTATACTCCTGTATTGAAATTTCCACATCTTGGGAGTTACACAATACGTACAATGAAAAGGACAACCTACGGAAGAAACCAAAACAACATAAGTGAGATAGGAATCATAAAAATCATAGGTCAGATCAATATCTTCAAACCAGTTGAAGTTATTTAATTCTGTAAGATTCTCGTTTAGTATTTCCAAAACTTTCTTTAAAGGAAATATGCCCGTTCCTGGGCAAATATTAACTTTAAATTTGGAAAAAACATCTTTTGCATGTTCAGTATACAAGGTGGAATAAATACCACCTAAAAAAATAGGAGTTTTTGGAAAGAAGCTTCTCAAAATTTCGATGGTTTTTTCCCCACCGTAGTACCAGTATGTTAAAGTGATTCCCACCAAGATTGCATCAACTTTGTTCTGTTTTTTTATTGCTTCTAATTTACTTTCAAACAATTTTAAAGGTAATCCATACCTTTTGAATTTTCTATGGATATTCTTTAATATAGTTGGCTTTTCGACTCTTTCATTATAAAATTTACCAGTTCCGTACTTTTTATCTTTTGGAGGATGTTTTACAATTAAATCGTTATCATGCCGATTTAGCAGATCTATAAACGTTACATTGTGACCTAAATAAGTTAGTACCTCACTTATGTATAACAACCCTAATGGCTTAAGCCAAAAATCATATGCGGCAAAATCGTAGATCCAAGGATTAACAACCAAGAAGTTCAAATCGTTGCCTCCTATCGCAATTTTTTGATTTCTCTAGAATAATATAATATCCCCTTTAGGGTTAAATATGGATCGTAATGTTTGAAAATAGATACTTTACTTGAGAGGAAACTCATGTCTCCTCCCGTTGCTACAACGACAAAATCTTTGTTCCTTTCTCGTTTTATTTCGTGAATAAGCCTTTCTATCCCATATAATGTTGTTTTTATTACCCCTATTTGAATATTGTCGACTGTATTTTTTCCCAAATGGTATTCAGGCACCTTTATCTCCACCTTAGGAAGCTGGGCAGTTCTAGAAAACAAAGCGCTTATAGCCGTCTTAAATCCTGGAATTATCGCCCCTCCTACAAAATTACCCCCTTCCAAAACATCAACGGTTATAGCGGTTCCAAAATCTAGAGCAATTACGTGATCGCCATACTCTTCTTTACATGCAATAACGTTGCATATTCTATCTGCACCTATTTCATTAGGATAGTCAACCAAATATGCTATATCATTAATTTTATTCTTAGTAGTAACAAAAATAGTTTCAACACTAAAATATTTCTTTAACATTTGTTCTAAAATAAAGTTAACATTGGGAACCACGGATGAGATACCTGCCAAAGTTATCCTTTTTAAATCAACATTTGCTCGATCTAATAAATTTGAAATGACAACAAATAACCCATCCTCCGATTCAAAACTACTAGGTCCAATTCTCCACGTCAAAAATTTACCATCTTCGTGTATACCTACCATTGTATAAGAGTTACCAACATCAAATAAAAGTTCCAATTTTTTCCCCTTCCTTTCTTTAACTGAACCCACTTCTGGGTGTTCTCCTTGACCCCGTTCGGGGTGTTTCTTTACCTTGACCCCGCTCGGGGCGTTTCATTATACTATCTTGTATGATGCCTTTCTTAGACGGTTCATAACCGCTATACCTATACCTTTGTCTTCTATACCTTCAATAATCATAGCATCAATTTTTTCATCGTATTTTCTAAGCATTTCAAAAAGTTTCACTGCAAATTCATAATAATTTGCTTCACTACCTATAGTGTCAAAATTAATATTATGATCCTTATAATAGCCAATATGTTCTTTAAGACATAGAACTATTGGATTGTTGTAATTTTTTACTTCTTCTAAAACCTTTTTCACCATGGTATCCACATCATCATGTTCAACTAAAATAACGGGGGTGTTAGGAGCGTAATGTCGATACTTCATACCCGGAGATTTTATATAATCAGGTTCTATTTTTCCATATGCAAAATCAGGAATGATAATATCACCAAAAATCTCTTTTAATTTTTCAGGTGGAATAGGACCTGGACGTAATATTATAGGTATCTTTCCTTGAGTTAAATCAATTATTGTTGATTCTACTCCAAACTCTACCTTACCTCCAATAATTATATAATCAACTTTTCCAAACATATCTTTTAAAACATGTTCCGCCATTGTTGGACTAGGCTTACCCGAAACATTAGCACTCGGTGCGGCAATTGGCACTTCAGCGTATTCTATCAATTTTAAGGCAACAGGATGAGCCGGCATTCTTAAAGCTATAGTATCTTTTCCTGCTGTTACAATATTTGGAACAATCTCCCTTTTCTTTAATACAAAAGTAATTGGACCTGGCAATAATCTTTCTATTTTTTCCAAAAGAGTATAAGAAATATAAGTGTACTCCAAAAAAGATCTAACGTTAGCCACATGAAGAATTAAAGGGTTGTCATAAGGCCTGCCTTTTGCCTTAAAAATCTTTCTCACGGCGTTTTCTGAAAGGCCATTGGCTCCCAAACCGTAAACCGTTTCAGTAGGAAAGACTACTGTTTTATCTTCTTTGATTGCTTGAGCGGCTTCTTTAATTTTCTCCTCTTCAATATTTAATGGATCCACTTCAATAACTTTGGTTTCCATAATGAATTCTCCTTTTCCATTTGGCAAATAAAAAAATCTCCAACTTATATTATACAAGAAAACATCAAAAAAGTGAAATAATCGATTATAATGAGCTCTAATCTCTATTAAATATCCCTAAATACAAATATTCGCCATTTTGTTATGTAAAGCGGGTAAATATGGTATAATTCAAAAAAGACACTTTGGGCGGGCAGCGAATCGAAGGGGCAAAGTCTTCTGCTCTTCCTTAAGGGTGGGCAGCGAAAAGAAGGAAAAGGAGAGTTTAAATGAGTACTCAAAAGCTCATAATAGAAGAAATAATTAGTAAAATAAACAAAAAGGAAAAAATCTTAGATGATTCGCTAAAGAACGATGATTTTGAAACTTTTTCTAAAACGTTAGAAGAAAGATTTGAATTACTGAAACAATTAGAACCATTTAAAACTGAAACCGCCGTAAAAAATACCATAGAAAACATTTTAAAAAGAGATTCTGAACGCTCAAAAAGCATAAAGGAGAAGATGAAAAAAATCAAAGGCGACCAATTTAACGTACAAGTTAGTAAAAAAGCTATGAAAAAGGGATATCTTAAGATTGAAGAATCTATGAGCCGCCACAAAATTAACAAAAGTGGTTAGAATCTGACTAGATATCTTTCCTATAATATTTTGATTCAAAATGGATTTTTTCTGCTTCATCGTAAACAATATTTCGTACCTCTTCTAAAGTATCTGCCTTATTTACTATCGATAATACCCTACCACCATCGGTAAGTAAATTCTCACCATCTTTTTTAACGCCAGAATAAAAGATTTTTGAAGTTATTCCTGGTTTTATTGTGATCCTTTCACCTTTTGTATAGGAAAAAGGGTAGCCTTTGCTACTAAGTACGAGGCAAAAAGACAATCCATCATAAAACTCAATATTGGTAGTGTTAACTCTCTCTTTTTTTATGTCGTTTATAACATCAATAAAATCGGATTTTAATAAATAGAGCATTGATTGGGCTTCAGGGTCTCCTAACCTCACATTGTATTCCAATACATGTGGATCACCATTCTCAATAATTAAACCTATGTACAAGAATCCCTTATATAATAAACCCTCTTCTTCTAAACCTTTGATAGTTGGGTTTATGATTTTTTGAAATATTACCTTTGTTAATTTTTCATCAAGGTCAGGATGTGGTGTAATTGCTCCCATGCCTCCAGTATTTGGGCCTTGATCATTTTCCAACAGTTTCTTATGATCCTTCGAAACGTTGAAAAATTTGTAGTTTTGACCATCCAAAAGCAAGAAAACAGAAGCTTCAAAACCCTTTAAGAATTGCTCAACAACAATTTTTTTACCGGATTCTCCAAATTTTTGTTCTTTCATAAGTTCATTAAGAGCTTGGCTAGAATCTTCATAAGAATTACATATAAAAACACCTTTACCGGCCGCTAAACCATCGGCTTTTATCACCAATGGATACGAAGCCTTCTTAGAATATTCAAGGGCATCTTTCAACTCAACAAATGTGTTAAAAGATGCTGTTTGAACGTTATGCCTTTTCATGAAACTCTTTGCGAATATCTTACTACTTTCTAATTGTGCGGCTTTTTGGTTGGGACCGATTATTTTTAAATTTGATTCCTCAAACTTATCTACTATTCCTTTTGCTAAGTACTCTTCTGAACCAACTATAGTAATATCTACATTATTATTCTTAACAAAATTCATAATTTCTTCTATAGATTCTATTTTCAAACATTCACATTTATTTTCAATTGCTATACCATCATTACCAGGGGCTATAAATACCTTTTTTACATCTTCACTCTGAGATAACTTCCAAGCGATCGCGTGTTCTCTACCACCTTTGCCTACTACAAGAACTTTCATTTTATTGTTTTCCTCCCGTTAGCAAAAAATACTCTTTTTTATAAACTTTAAAATTTTATATATAGCGCCCCTTCGCCCGCTGCCCACCCTCGTCTTATTTCTAAAATGTCTAGCAAAAGAAAGCTCCACTACACCATCAAATTGCCTTTACCTTGATTTTTCGATAGATACATTTTTCTGTCTGCAATTTCAACGATCTCTTTATAACTATTAATCACTTCATTACAAGTACTTAATCCTGCACTAAAACTGATCTTTGGTTGAAAATTTCTTATTGCCTCATAGAGCCTTTCTATAATATTTTTCCCAACGTCTTTTGAAATATCAGTAAATAAAATTACAAACTCATCTCCCCCATATCTATAAACCCTGTCTTTATTTCTGACAGTATTCAATATTAATTGAGAAAATTCTTTAAGTACTTCATCACCAAATTTATGACCATATTTGTCGTTTATATCCTTAAAATCGTCCAAATCTATAAATACAGCACAGATCTTCTCTTTATTTTTTTCAAAATTTTCCAAATCATAAAATAATTTAGAATGGTTAAAAAGTCCCGTTAAACTATCTCTCTCGGCTTGATCTCTAATCTCCATGAATTTTTGTGAATGCTCCAACGCCAGTGAGACTAACTGAGCGAAAACCGATAAAATGTTCAATTCCTCTTTAGACGGCCTTAAATTATTTTCTGGAGAATCCAAAGATATATACCCTATAATGTTGTTTCTTTCATCTCGCAAAGCCAATAAAAATAAATCATTCGGATCCCACAAATTTTGATTATCTTCTAAATAATCTATACTCAATTCATCTCTAGGTTGATAGGTATAAGTTTCGCTTATTTTATTAGCGTGAGGAATAAAGTAGGTATCTTTATAACTATACCTTTCATCCATGAATTTAAGAACTTCAGATATAGGAACCTCTTGACTTCTGATCTTTTCATACATTTCTTCTTTAAGGCCACGATGTGTTATCCTTTCAACTTTATTACTCTGATAGTTAAACAAACTGATAAGAACATAGGCATAACCCATATTTTTCTGCATTATTTCTGCTATTTGATCGAGGATTTTCTCTGAGGATACCTTCAAGGAAAGTTGCCTGATGACATTACTCAAATTAACAATCACATCGTTCAATTTTCGTATTCTTTGGGTTCTCAAAATTTCGTCGTTTTTATCGCTTCTTGTTTTAATTATCAGATAAAAAAGCAATAGTATGAGCAAATTCACAGAAATTATCAAGTACTTAAAAGGAGAAAACTCAAACTGTAAATACAAATAAGAAAAAGGTAAAAGACTCAAAAAATAAAGATATTCATAAATAAACACTGAAAAGTTAAAATTCTTTCTACCTTCAACTATAATGGTGTTAATAATTTTCGAAATAGTCAAAAATAAAAATATAGAAAAAATGGGACTGAATCTATAAGAAATTAAAGCAGATAACGAATAGCTTGTAGAGAACACAAGAGCCCTGTATAACTTCCTACTAATTTCTGGATGTTTTGTCTTACTGAAAAGAATGATTAAAGAGGAAATTAAAATATATTGAGGGCCTAACAAAAAAGCATATACAAAACCTACGGTGTTAGAGACCAACCTATTGCTGTAATTCCAATAAACTCTTATATTATCAGAAATGGCGGTGAATGCTATAACCATCAAAGCATCTATAAGAGCAATATTTTCAAAATCTGCTCGTAAAAAATAAAAAGAAAAGATTGTAATTACTAGTAAAATAAGAGATTTGATTTTTACATTCATATTAATCACCCATTAATAGTATACCAAAAAATGGGCTCTTTGTACACTAAAAATTTAATCAAATTATATATGTTTGAAATGCCTCATCTCAGTAAATACCATAGCTATTCCATATTTGTTACACGCCTGAATAGACTCATCATCCCTGATCGACCCTCCAGGTTGAATTATCGCTTTTATTCCGTATTCTGCTGCCTTTTCTACCACATCACTAAAAGGGAAAAAAGCATCTGAAGCTAAAACGTCCCCTCCTTTATCTTTACTTCTTTCTAAAGCTTGCGTAGCAGCCCATATCCTGTTAGGCTGACCAGGCCCTATGCCTGTGATAGCCCTATTTTTTGATACAACTATTGCATTTGATTTAACGTGTTTTACTGCCTTCCATGCAAACACAAGTTCTTCTTTGATTTCTTCTGACACTTTAGTTTCTGTTACAACCTTAAATTCATTAATAACTCCTTTATCAACTTCTTGAACGAGAATCCCTCCATCAACAGATACATATTCATACGTATCAATTGGTTTAGAGTTCATTTTCAATATTCTCAAATTCTTTTTCTTTTGTAAAATATCTAAAGCCTCTTCATCATACTCTGGAGCCATTATTATTTCAAGAAACAATTTTTTTAGCTCAAGTGCAGTGTCAACATCAATTTTCCTGTTGAAAGCAACTATCCCTCCGAATATTGAAACAGGATCGCATGAATAAGCCTTTTTGTATGCTTCTAAAACACTATCTCCTAAAGCAATACCGCAAGGAGAACTGTGTTTTAAACAACAACATGCTATATCTTCAAATTCATTTACAGCTTCCCATGCAGAATCTGCGTCTCTCAAATTGTTAAAGGATAATTCTTTCCCATTTAATTGATCAAATGAAGTCATAGCTCCTACACTTAAAGTATTTTTGTAAAAAATGGCACTTTGATGAGGATTTTCACCATATCTCATTTCGCGGCTTTTTTCAAATGGAACCGTTAAAAATTCTTGAAAATCATCCTTATCTTTCAATTGAGCATTTAGATAATTACTTATACAACTATCATAAAAGGCAGTCAAATTAAAGGCTTTTGAAGCTAAGTATAATCTATATTTCTCATCAAACTCTTCTCTATTTTTTAATTTAGCTGATATATGTTCTAAATCAGATTCATCTACTACAACAATTACATCTTTGTAATTTTTGGCTGCAGATCTTATCATGGTTGGTCCACCTATATCTATAAATTCAATCAACTCATTCAGATCAACATCAGGTTTGTTAGCTACTTCTACAAACGGATAAAGATTAACATAAACAAGATCTATCGGTTTTATCTTTAAATTTTGCAAAGTTTCCATATCTTGAATGTTCTCTCTTCTTGCAAGAATACCTCCATGTATAAAAGGATTCAAAGTTTTAACCCTTCCATTTAATATTTCGGGAAAATTGGTGATTTCTTCAACGGGCGTAACTTTGATACCATTCTCCTGAAGTTTCTTAGCGGTTCCACCCGTTGAAATAATTTCAATTCCAAGTTCTTGAAGAGTTTGCGCGAAATCAACCACTTTATCTTTTTTGTAAGTACTTAACAATGCTCTTTTTATCACTCTAATGCCCCCTATGTCATTTTATTTTATTAAATTATCTTTAAAAACTCTAAACTTACTTTAAAACTTACTTTAGCGCCCCCTTCGCCC
>NZ_JALY01000239.1:0-5042 GCF_002924615.1 Petrotoga halophila DSM 16923
GGGTGAAAGGGCGCTAATAAAGACTAAGCACAGCATAGAAAAAAGTTCATCTTTCAAAAATAAGATTTCGATTTAAAAAGGGTTCAGGGCAAAGCCCTGTTTGCCTCAGTAAGCAAACCATGTTTTTAAATGATTTTGACCTTGAATTTGGGGTTTTAAGGGGGAACCCCTTAATGTTAGAGGGGGTTAGGGACCGCAGGTCCCTTCCTAAAAAGGGTGGGCTGTGGGGCGAAGGGGCGCAAACTTAAAAATAGTAATAATCAGTTTTTAGGAGGTGTTTCACTGAAATGGAAAAAAGGAACAAAGCTGAAGAAAGAGAAAAAAGAGAAGAAATTAAAGAAGCAAAAGAAGAAAAATCAAATCAAGAAGATATCGAATCGGTGAAAAATAAAGTAGAGAAATTAGAGAAAGAAAACAAAGAGCTCAAAAACGAGCTAAAAAAGGTAGAAAAAGAAAGAGATGAATTTAAAGAATATTCTATATATCTTAAAACTAAATTTGAAGATTACAAAAATTTAGTGGAAAAAGAAAAAAAGCAAATAAAATTGAGTACAACAAAGAAGATAATAGAAAAATTGCTCGTTCCTTTTGAAAAGTTGAAGCTTTCTTTGAATTACAAAGATGAACCCGAATTTGTTTCTGCTGTTGAGATGGTTTACAAAGATATGTTGAAGGTCTTCGACTCCTTGAAAATGAAATTTATCGTTCCTCAAAAAGGTGATCAATTCGATCCATTCGAACACGATGTTATTGACAAGTTTGAAACGAAAGAAGTGAACGAATACTGCATATACGATGTCCAATCAATTGGTTACAAATTGGAAGGCGAAGTAATAAAACCAGCAAGGGTTATAGTTGCTGTTAAACCGAAGGAGAACACCCCGAACGGGGTCAAGGGAAAAGTTGAAGACAAGAAAAACCCTTGTGACGAAAATGCCGGTTCCGAGGAACAAACTGCGGAAGGAATCGACTCAAAAGAAGGTGATAAATAATTATGGCTGAAAGAAAAGATTATTACAAAATCTTAGGAGTAGATAGAAATGCATCACAAGAAGAGATAAAAAAGGCGTATAGACAAAAAGTTAAAGAGTGGCATCCTGATAGACACCGTGAAAATAAAGAAGAGGCAGAGCGCAAATTTAAAGAGATTCAGGAGGCTTATGAAGTTTTAAGTGATCCACAAAAAAGGAAAGTGTACGATAGATTCGGGTTTGTACCAGAAGAAGGAACCGCCTATACAGGGCAAAGTAGTGCAGGCGGCGGCATAGGTGATATTTTTGGAGATATATTTGGAGAAGATTTTGGTGGAGGCCCATTCTCTGACTTTTTCGATATGTTCTTTGGTACACAAGGAAGCGGAGGTAGGTCTTCTTCTAGACAAAGAAACGTTGCCAAAGAACGTGGAGAAGATATTAATGTAGTAATCAGTTTAAAATTAGAAGAAATTATGTACGATGTTAAGAAAATTGTTGAGTACAACAGGTACGAAGTATGTCAGCACTGTCATGGTACCGGAGCAGAAAACGGCACCAGTTTTGAAACTTGTCCGAGATGTAATGGTAAAGGGGTTATAAGAGAGGAACAAAGGAGTTTTTTTGGTAGTTTTGTTAGAACATATACATGTCCAACTTGTAATGGAGAAGGTAGAATAATCAACCATAGATGTCCTTATTGTGCTGGTAGCGGAAAAGTTTTGAAAAAAGAAAAGATTGAAATTACGATTCCTGCAGGAGTTCCAAATAGCTATACTATGAGGATAAGAGGGAAAGGTAATGCAGGTAAGAACGGAGGTCCAAACGGTGATTTAATTGTTCAAGTAAGAGTTCTTCCCCATGAAAAATTTGTCAGAAAAGGGGCAGATTTAGAAACAGAGATCACGATAAATTATTTGAAAGCAGTTTTGGGAGGAACGGTCAAAATTCCCACGTTGGAGGGAGACATCGAAGAAGAATTACCAGAAGGAACCAACCCTGGAACCATTTTAAGGTTTAGAAATATGGGACTTCCGGAATTTGGTGGTGGCAAAAGAGGAGATTTATATGTCAAAATAAACGTGAAAATCAACAAGCCATCTAGAAAAGAGAAGAAGATCCTCAGCCAACTTTTAGAAGAAACAAATGTTGAATAATTCAGCTTGGGGGTATAAAGATTGAAATTTAATATCTCTGATCAAAAAATAGTTATCAAGGATTATATCATTATTACGGTGGGTACTTTGATAACTGCTATGGGTTTAGTTCTCTTCATGATCCCTTACAATATTATTGCTGGCGGAGTTAGCGGATTGGCTATAATATTAAATAATTTTTTTGGTTGGTGGGTAGGGATACAAATGTTCATTTATAATTTGATTTTGTTTTTTTTGGGGTTTTGGTTGCTTGGAATAGGATTTGGAATAAAGAGCATATACTCGGCTGCTTTGCTTTCTTTTTCCACCGATTTTTTTCAGCATGGTTTAGGCTTAGATCAACTGATCCCTACATTGATGAAAGAAACAGGAAATGCAGGTCTAGAAATGACCTTATTGGCTGCCTTTTACGGAGCTCTGATAGCTGGATTTGGCATGGGGCTAGTTATATGGAAAGGTGCAACTACAGGTGGAACGGATATAATTGCCATGATTTTCAACAAGTATCTCTCTTTAAGTGTGGGTACGGGTCTTATGATTGCTGATACTGTTATAACTGCATCTTCCATATTGATTAATCCTTTATTACCAATGTATGGAATAATCGCAATTTTCGTAACTGCAAAGACTATAGATGGGGTGATAGAAGGATTTGAATCGACAAGAACAATTTTGGTTATTAGCGATTATTATGATAAAATTAAAGAGGATATATATAGCAAATTAGATAGAGGAGTTACTTTTTTAAAAGGAGTAGGTAGTTACACTAATCAAGAAAAAAATGTTATAATGGTGACTATTTCCAGGTCAGAGATAGGCTTGCTTAAGAAGATTATAAGGGAGAGGGATAGCAACGCGTTTATGGTTATTTTGCCAAATAGTGAAGCTATAGGATATGGTTTCAAAAAAATATCGTAATAAGGAGATGATGGATAGTGGATGACCCCGGTGGTTTGTGGGGCTCATTAGTTTTGTTAATTGTTCTTTTGTTTCTTTCAGGATTTTTTTCTGGATCTGAAACTGCCTTGACTACAATAGGGAGATACAGGATAAGAGAACTGATCGATGAAGAAAAAGATGAGAAAAAAAGAAAAAAGTACCAACATTTTGTTGAAAATCCAAATCATTATTTAACTACGATACTTGTAATGAACAATCTTGTAAATATCTTAGCTACATCTACCGCAACAGTTTTTGCAGTGAGATTAATGCCATCTTCTCATAGTGGCGCTGTTGGTTTAGTAACGGCTATCATGACCATATTAATATTGATTTTTGGAGAAATAACACCTAAGGTATATGCTAGAGAAAATAGAGAAAAATATTTTAACTTTACCTTTTTCACAATCAATTTTTTAAATCAACTTTTAACACCTGTTGTATGGTTGCTTGTAAATCTTTCCAACGTGTTTATTAGACTTTTTGGTGGTGAGATCATCACCAATGCTCCACCACTAATCACAGAGGACGAAATAATTTCTTACTTGGACATAGGGCATGAAGAAGGGGTAATTGAGAAAAGTGAAAAGTACCTGATGCAAAGAAGTCTAGAAATGAAGGAGACTTCTGTTAAAGAAATTATGACTCCAAGAGTCGATATATTAGCCATTGAGGATACAAAAACTATGGAGGAATTGATCAAGATAATAAATGAAGAAGGATACTCGAGGATTCCTGTTTTCAAGGAAACGTTAGACAATGTTATTGGCATCGTTTACGCAAAAGATATTTTCAAAAAACTAGACGAGGTAAAAGATTTTACCAAATTGCAAAAATTAAAAGTTACGGAAATTATGCATAAACCATTCTTTGTACCCATAACGATGAAAATAAGAGATGTTTTTAGAATGTTTTTAAATAATCATACACATATGGCCATAGTTGTTGATGAATATGGAGGAACAGCAGGATTAGTTACTTTAGAAGATATAATAGAAGAGATGACCGGGGAAATTTTTGATGAGTACGATGACTATAGTGATGAAACTAATATAATAAGAGTAGCAGAAAATGTTATACTAGTGGATGGTACAACACCAATTAACGATGTCGAAAGAGAGTTGGACATAGAATTTCCAGAAACTGAGTTTGAAACCATTGGTGGATTTTTACTTGAAAGGTTCAAAAGATTTCCTAAACCTGGTGAGATATATTATCTGGAAAATTATGAATTCGAAGTAATTTCCGTAACCATTAACAAGATCGATAAAGTCAAAATAACTGTACATCCAAAAATGCAAACAGAAAACCAAGAAGGGAATGATAAAGAGAAGGATGAACGATAAAAATATTGTTGAAAAATTGTATGAAGAAGCTATGAAAACAAGAGAAAATGCATATGCACCTTATTCTAATTTTAAGGTAGGAGCATGTTTATTATCAAATGATGGAGAAATCTTTTCAGGTTGTAATGTGGAAAATGCTTCGTATGGATTATCTATTTGTGCTGAAAGAAATGCAATATTTTCTGCTGTTGCCAAGGGCAAACGTGAGTTCAAAGCTATGTTAATCGTTGCACAAGGTGAGGCACCTGTAAAACCATGTGGGGCATGTAGACAAGTAATGGCTGAGTTCGGGGATTTCGACGTTTATCTAGCAAATACAAAAGGGAAAATAGAAAAGACGAAAGTAAGTGAGTTACTACCAAATGCCTTTGGCCCCAAAGATTTGTGAAATAGGTAAAAATTTGTTAAATGCTGGGAGCTGTGGGAAAGCCTTTTATACTTCCTTATGGGCGGGGTAGCGGGGTGAAAGGGCGCTAATAAAGACTAAGCACAACATAGAAAAAAAGTTCACCTTTCAAAAATAAGATTTTGATTTTAAAATGGGTCACAGGGCGGAGCCTTTTTGCAGCTTTATGCAAAAAAGCTTCTTTATAATAAATTTTGATTTTGAACTTGGGGATCTTAAGGGG
>NZ_JALY01000232.1:0-1559 GCF_002924615.1 Petrotoga halophila DSM 16923
GAAGGTATAAAAAACAAGATCGAGCCTCCTCAACCTGTTGATGGAAATATTTACGAAATGGACCACAGAGAAAAAAACGAAAAAAATATTAGATATTTACCTGGTTCGCTCCAAGAATCCTTGGAAGCGTTGAAAAATGATGAATTTATGAAAGAAGTCTTGGGAGAACATATATTTGAAAAATTTATAGAATTAAAAGAAAAGGAGATCGAAGAGTATAAGATAGCGGTAACAGATTGGGAGATTAGTAAGTATATAAACCAATTTTGATAAACCACTAATATCTATTATTATTTTTTTTTGTACATAAAACCGGGGTTTCAAAAAGTATTATCCAGAAACACACTGTATTGGGGCAGTCTCCAATATAGGAGGGAGGGTTAAAATGAATAAAGGACTTTACGATCCAAAGTTTGAGCATGATGCTTGCGGTGTTGGATTAGTTGCAAGTACAAAAGGAATAAAGTCACACGAAATAGTTGACAAATCGTTGACCGTTTTAAAAAATATGGCTCATCGTGGTGCACGAGGCAGAGGAGAAAATGATGGGGATGGAGCAGGGTTACTGCTGCAGCTTCCCCATGATTTTTTAATAAAAGAAGCAAAACACTTAGGATTCACTCTTCCAAATCAAAGTGAATATGCCGTGGGTATGATTTTCTGCCCCCGTGATAAAACTCTTACAAACATCTTCAAACAGCAATTTGAAAAAATAGTCACCAATCAAGGCCAAAAGGTGATAGGTTGGAGAGATGTACCTATCAATAAAGCCTTTGTTGGTCCAACTGCATTAAAAAGTATGCCATCTTTTCTACAAGTTTTTATCGCTAAGAATCCTACCCTGAAATCTGGAGTAGAATTTGAAAGAAAGTTGTACCTAATTAGGAAAAAAAGTGAAAAGGAGATAAAAATAGCACACACAGATGAAAATAAAACCTTTTATATAACCAGTCTATCTTCTAAAACAATTGTTTATAAAGGGATGTTAACAGCGGAACAATTAAAGCACTTTTTCCCTGATTTGACTGATCCTCTTTTCAAATCAGCATTTTCTATTGTACACTCCAGATTCAGTACGAACACATTTCCCAGTTGGGAAAGGGCGCACCCTTATAGGTATATGGTTCACAACGGAGAGATAAACACTATAATTGGTAACGTTAATTGGATAAGGGCAAGGCAATCCAAGGTAAGCACTGATATCTTTGGAGAAAACATCAACGATATTTTTCCTATAATCGATGAGGATGGTAGTGATTCAGCAATGTTTGACAACAATTTAGAATTCCTTTATTTATCTGGTAGATCGTTACCACATTCGATAATGATGATGATGCCAGAACCTTGGGAAAACAATCAAACAATGGATGCAGAAAAGAAAGCTTTTTATGAATATCATAGTTGTTTGATGGAACCTTGGGATGGTCCCGCGGCGATTATTTTTACCGATGGCTTAAAGGTAGGAGCAACACTGGACAGAAACGGATTGAGACCGTTAAGATACTACATAACGGAAGATGAATTGATTCTTGCTTCGGAGGCTGGGGTTCTTGAAATAC
>NZ_JALY01000232.1:1576-9050 GCF_002924615.1 Petrotoga halophila DSM 16923
GAAATATGGAAATCGATGAGGTACCTTTAACTACAAAACAAAAATGTTTCGGATACACATTTGAAGATATTGAGATGATCATAGAACCTATGGTTATAGGTGCTTCTGACCCCGTTGGGGCTATGGGGGATGACACACCTTTGGCCGTTTTATCTGAACGTCCAAAGTTGTTGTATGAATATTTTAAACAGCTTTTCGCTCAAGTAACCAATCCTCCTATAGATGCGATAAGAGAAAAAATTATCACCTCTACCCATCTTTACATAGGTTCTGAAGGTAATCTTATTGATCCATCATCCATCAATTGTAGGCAAATTAAGATCAAAAACCCTATTCTCACCAACGATGAAATGGAAAAGATAAAAAATCTTGACTTAGAAGGTTTTAAAGCGATCACCTTACCCATCTTATACAAGGTAAAAGATGGAGAAGAAGGATTAAAAAAGGCGATTACAAACCTCTTTCAAAAAGCAGATTCTGCCATAAACGATGGTGCTAACATATTGATATTGACAGATAAAGGAGTTAACCAAAATCATGCACCAATTCCAGCTTTATTGGCGGTATCGGGTCTTCATCATCATTTGGTTAGAAAAGAAAATAGAACAGAGATTGGAATAATTTTGGAATCTGCAGAACCAAGAGAAGTACACCATTTTTGTACACTCCTAAGTTATGGAGCTTCTGCTATCAATCCATATCTCACCTATGAAAGTATTGAAAATTTAGTTAACAAAGGTTACATTAAAGGTTTGAAATATGAAGAAGCCGTTAAAAGGTATAAAGATGCATCTTTGAAAGGTATTCAAAAAGTGTTATCAAAGCTTGGGATATCAACCCTCCAAGGTTATCAAGGGGCTCAAACCTTCGAAATAGTAGGAATAAAAAAGTCTATCGTAGAGCAATTTTTTACAGGAACCACTTCACAAGTAGAAGGGATAGGCTTAAAAGAAATAGCTCAAGAAGTTTCTAAACGTCATTCGAGTGCATTTAATCAGGTTAATAGAGGATCGTTACTTGATTCAGAAGGTCTTATGAAATGGAGGGCAAAAGGTGAGTATCACTTGTACAACCCTAAATCCATTTATTATTTACAAAATGCTGTTAAAAACAACGATTATGAACTTTTCAAAAAGTTTTCACAATCTATAGTCGATGAAGACGCAAAATTATACAGTTTGAGAAGTCTTTTTGAGTTCAATTTCGATAAAACTAAAGCAATTCCCCTTGACGAAGTAGAACCTGTCGAATCGATTGTTAAAAGGTTCAAAACAGGAGCTATGTCTTTTGGTTCAATAAGCCAAGAAGCCCACGAAACTATAGCAATAGCTATGAATCGAATAGGTGCAAAGAGTAATACAGGTGAAGGAGGGGAGGATTCAAACCGTTTTGCAAAAGAACAAAATAGGGATTCAAAGAATAGCTCAATAAAGCAGGTGGCTTCTGGAAGATTCGGAGTTACAATCAACTACTTAAACAACGCTCAAGAGATCCAAATAAAGGTAGCCCAAGGTGCAAAACCTGGAGAAGGAGGAGAACTACCTGGGAATAAGGTCTATCCATGGGTAGCAAAGGTAAGGAACTCTATTCCAGGAGTTACTCTCATTTCACCTCCTCCACATCACGATATCTACTCGATAGAAGATTTAGCAGAATTGATATACGACCTAAAAAACGCCAATAGAAACGCTCGAATAAACGTAAAATTGGTTTCAAAATCTGGTGTAGGAACCATAGCAGCGGGTGTAGCAAAAGCTGGAGCGGATGTAATATTGATAAGCGGTTTTGATGGTGGTACCGGAGCTTCACCACGTACTAGTATAAGGCATGCGGGTTTGCCATGGGAATTAGGATTAGCTGAAACTCATCAGACCTTGGTGTTGAACAAGTTGAGAGACAGGGTCACTTTGGAAACGGATGGTAAGTTGCTAACTGGAAAAGACATAGTGATTGCAGCACTTTTAGGCGCAGAAGAGTTTGGATTTGCCACAATTGTGTTAGTTGCCTTAGGTTGTGTCATGATGAGAGTTTGCAATTTGGATACATGTCCTGTGGGAATTGCGACACAAAACCCTGTACTGAGAAAAAATTTCAAAGGTGATCCTCAATATGTTGTCAATCTCATGTACTTTCTCGCGTCTGAAGTAAGGGAATATATGGCCAAGTTAGGATTCAGAACGTTTAGTGAAATGGTTGGACGTGTTGATAAATTAAGACAAAAAGAAATAAAAAATCATTGGAAAGCACATAGTATTGATCTTTCAAAATTATTATACAAACCAGAAATAAAAAATTACTCATTCAGCCAATATCCTAAACCAATAAACAACGGTTTATCAGATACCTTGGACATAACTAAATTACTTCCCATTTGCCAGAATGCATTAGAAAATGGTGAAAAGATTGAGGCCACTTTAGCTATAAAAAATGTGAATAGAACCGTTGGAACAATTTTGGGAAGCGAAATAATTAAAAGGTATGGTGAGGAAGGTCTGCCTGAAGATACAATAAAAATACATTTCAAAGGATCAGCTGGCCAAAGTTTTGGAGCCTTCATCCCCAAGGGGGAAACGTTGATATTAGAAGGCGATTCAAACGATTACATAGCAAAAGGTTTATCGGGTGGAAAAATTATAGTATACCCCCCGAAGGATTCTCGATTCTATAATGAAGAAAATGTAATTGTTGGTAACGTTGCATTGTATGGAGCAACAAGCGGTGAAACATACATCAGTGGTTTAGCGGGTGAACGCTTCGCAGTCAGAAACAGTGGGTCTACTGCTGTGGTTGAAGGTGTTGGCGAACATGGCTGTGAATATATGACTGGTGGAAAGGTTGTTATACTTGGTAAAACGGGTAGAAACTTTGCCGCAGGTATGTCAGGTGGAATAGCTTACGTATATGACAAAGACAATAGCTTTGAATCGAAATGTAACAAAGACACTGTTTTGTTGGAAAAAGTTGAAGATGAGAATGAAAAGAACGAAATAAAAGAGTTGATAAAAAAACATTATAAGTACACGAGTAGTAATGTGGCTAAAAACATTTTGAACAACTGGGGGAAAACTAAGGAAAGATTCGTTAAGGTTATACCAAAAGATTACAAAAGAATGATGGATGTTGTAAATAGGATGCATATTGAAGGAATTACTGGCGAAGAAGCTCTTATGAAGGCATTTGAAGAGAATTACAAGCAACAATCTTTGGTTCAAACGCATTGAACATTAGAAATTTGTAAAGGAGGTCACTATATGGGCGACCCACAAGGATTTCTAAAGTACGAAAGAAAAAACCCTGAAGAAAGACCCCCAAAAATGAGAATAAATGATTGGGAAGAATTATATATAGAAATGGAAAAAGACGAACTCCGAATACAAGCAGCAAGATGTATGAACTGTGGCACGCCGTTTTGTCACTCTGGTATATTGATAAATAATATGGTTTCAGGGTGCCCCTTGAATAATTTGATTCCAGAATGGAACGATTTAGCCTATAGAAACCTTTGGAGAGAAGCTTATGAAAGGTTGATCGAAACAAACAGTTTCCCGGAGTTCACAGGCAGGGTCTGTCCGGCTCCTTGCGAAAAAGCTTGTGTAAACAATTTGGTAAAGGATCCAGTTTCCATTAAAAGTATTGAATATTATATCATAGAAGAAGCATTCAAAAATGGTTGGGTAGAAGAGGATAAACCATCTTACTCTACTGGTAAAAAGGTAGCTGTTGTAGGTTCTGGACCGGCAGGGTTGTCGTGTGCTTGGGAGTTAAACAGATATGGTCATGAAGTTACCGTTTTTGAAAAGAACGAATACCCAGGGGGCTTATTAACTTACGGCATACCAAATATGAAATTGGACAAAAAGATTGTAAAAAGGCGTATAGAATTGATGGGAAAATCAGGTATACAATTCAAGACTAATGTGAACGTTGGTAAAGATTACCCAGTTCAAAAGCTAAAAGAAGAATTTGATGCCGTTGTATTATGTGGAGGTACCGCTAAAGCGAGGGATCTAAATGTGGAAGGAAGAAACCTAAAAGGGATATACTTTGCCACAGAATTTTTGAAGAGTGCGAACGAGAGAATACTGTCTCGACTTTTAAAAAGTGAAAAAGATATTGAGGAGATCTCTGCCAAGGGTAAAAATGTTATCGTAATCGGAGGAGGCGATACAGGAACGGATTGTGTGGGAGTTAGTTTAAGGCAGGGTTGTAAAAGTGTGGTACAGTTTGAAATTATGGACAAACCTCCACTTTTAAGGAGGCAAAACAATCCTTGGCCAGAATGGCCCAAGGTTTTAACTGTTGATTATGCTCAGGAGGAATATGCCGAACAATTCGGTAAAGATCCAAGATTGTACAATATTTCAACTAGAAGATTTGTTGGAGATACAAAAGGCAAAGTTAAAGAGGTTCATACCGTTGAAGTAGAATGGGAACATGATAAAACAGGGAAATTGTTTCTAAGAGAAATAGATGGAACAGAAAAGGTATGGAAGGCAGATTTAGTTCTGTTAGCCTTGGGATTCTTAGGCCCTGAAAACTATTTAATTGAGCAATTAAATGTAGAAACAAATAAAAGATCAAACGTTAAAACCGGAGAAGGAAAATATTCGACGAATGTGGAAGGGATTTTTTCAGCTGGAGATATGAGAAGGGGACAAAGTTTGGTAGTATGGGCAATAAATGAAGGAAAACAAGCGGCTAAAGAGTGTAATGAATACTTAATTTCTTCCAATAATAACAATAATAAACAGCGTCGGCTCAAAACGCTGTAGTATTGTTGTTATAAAGCCGACGCAGAAAAATTAATGCGTCGGTTTTTTTATTTTGGTAATAGGGAGGTGAAAAAAGTCTAGGTTAAGCACCATATTCTGGGGTTTGTAAAAAATCAAAAAAGGAGTGTGAGGGTATTATGAAGAGAGCTTGGAAGAGTTTGTTGATGTTGTCGGTTGCCTTTATTGTTCCAACCGCCTTACTCGCAGATAGTATTACTATGGAGGAAGTGGTACGCTCCATTGATACTATGTGGACTTTACTCGCAGCGTTTTTAGTGTTTTTTATGCAAGCTGGATTTGCGCTCGTGGAAGCAGGGTTTACAAGATCAAAGAATACGGTAAACATCATTATGAAAAATTTTACTGATTTTTTGGTCGGCTCAATACTTTACTGGATAGTAGGATTTACAATTATGTTCGGAGTTGGAAATGGTTTCATAGGTTGGCAAGGAAGTTTTGAATATCTGGGGTTAAACATTCCGCTTAACGCTTTTTTAATATTCCAGACGGTATTTGCTGCAACCGCTGCAACTATTGTATCCGGAGCGATGGCGGAAAGAACTAAATTCACTGGCTATCTGATCTACAGTGTTTTCATCAGTGCATTTATATATCCCATAGTTGGTCATTGGATATGGGGTGGAGGTTGGTTATCAGATATGGTCGATTTTGCAGGTTCCACAGTTGTCCATTCTGTAGGCGGCTGGGCAGCACTGATGGGAACAATGGTTTTAGGACCAAGAACCGGTAAATACAGATCAGATGGAACGCCAAACAAGATACCAGGACATAGCTTAGTTTTAGCTGCTTTGGGTGTTTTCATCCTATGGTTTGGATGGTTTGGTTTTAACCCAGGAAGTACCATTTCGGGTTTAAATCTCAAAATCGGTGATATAGCAATGACCACAAATTTAGCTGCCTCGGCAGGAGGATTAGGAGCATTGACGATAGGTTGGTTTATCTACAAAAAACCGGATGTCAACTCTACCCTAAATGGTGTTTTAGCTGGATTAGTGGGGATCACTGCCGGTTGTGCCAGCGTTACAAACGTTGGAGCTGCAATAATAGGAGCTTTATCCGGTAGTTTAGTTGTTTTAGCTATAGAATTTTTTGACAAAATACATATTGATGATCCAGTTGGAGCAATCTCTGTGCACGGGGTTGGTGGAGTATTCGGTACATTAATGGTTGGAATATTCGCTGTGGACGGTGGATTGCTCTACGGTGGAGGAGTAAACCTGTTTTTAACCCAGCTTAAAGGGGTGTTAGCTGTTGCAGGTTGGACCCTTGCAACTACTTACATTCTTTTTAAAAGTGTCGATTTAACAATAGGTTTGAGGATTGATTCTACTAGTGAAATAGAGGGCTTAGATTTTGTAGAACATGGATCTGTCAGTTATCCTGATTTAACTCCGCTTAAAGGGCGAAGCGTGAGAGTAAAAATTGATGAGGAGGGTGAATAATATGGGATACAAAAAAATTGAATGCTTTATTAGGCCAGAAAAATTTGAGGAAGTTATTGTAGGATTAGAAAAAGTAGGTATCGAGGGCATTAATGTTGATAAGATCTATGGATATGGTAGTCAAAAAGGTGAGGAAAAAGAGGTAGAAAAATACAAACAAAAAAAAGAATATGAAGTAAAATTCAAGGAAAAGATCAAGTTAGAAATAGTTACCGAAGAAAGTAAAGTTGAAAAAATTATAGAAACTATAAAAACACATGCACAAACAGGTAAGATAGGTGATGGAAAGATTTATATTACACCGGTAGAAGAAAGTATAAAAATACGAACCACTTAAATAAAAATGCGCCCAAAGGGCGCATTTGTTTCGTTGGTGGAATCAATACGAATTATTATCCTTCATTGAAATTTTTGAATATTTTTTAAATTATTTATCAAATCTTGAATAATGTAAGGATTGCAGTAAAGAGCATCCGCCTGGAAAATATTTACATTTTTTCCATTGATATCTACAATTTCCCCGCCAGCTTCCTCTAATATTAAATGACCTGCTGCTACATCCCATGGATGAGATCTTATAGATATGAAAGCATCCAAAAAACCCGATGCCACATAAGCGATCTGCAAGGCAGCGGTACCAAACAATCTAATCCTCATAACTTTTTCTTCCAACGCTTTGAAATATTTGTATGTATTCCCTCTCTCATTTCCAAGAGAAATCATAGCATCTTCAAAATTTTTTGCCCAGTTTGGTTTCAATCTTTCATCGTTTAAATAAGCGCCATTGTTTTTTGTGGCAGAGTAAAAAAGGTTCATAAAAGGTGAATAGATGATACCTATCGTTGGTTCTTTGTTTTCAACATATGCTACTGAGATACAATGTTCTGGCAAACCCCTTGAAAAATTTACCGTACCGTCTATAGGGTCTATAACCCAATATTCGTTTTTATCAGGAGTTTGGGTTAGTCCTGATTCTTCTGCTAAAAATAATGAATTTGGGAAACTTTTATTTATCTCTTCTATTAGGTATTCCTGTATTTGGTAATCTACATCGGTTACAAGATCGGTTCGAGATTTTTTTGAATTAACATGGAAATTCTCGGTGCTCCACACTTTTAATTTTTCTCCCGCATCATAAACTATTCTTTTTATTTCAATGAAATCATTTTTTGTCAATCGTTTTTCCTCCTAAAAAGGTTTTAACTATCTTTAGAAACTTTATATTTAGCGCCCCTTCGC
>NZ_JALY01000132.1:0-6770 GCF_002924615.1 Petrotoga halophila DSM 16923
TTAAGAATTTTTAAGTTTTTAAGTCCTAATCGTCTCTACTCGACTTTAATCGTCTATAATTCCATTTAATCGGATTTTTATTTTAAAAGTATAAGAGTTATAATATAATTAGTTAAACGGTTAAGTAATTTTATAATCAAGCATTGGAGGATACGCTATGCCACCAAAGAAAAATAAAAATTCTCGAATAACTATCGAAGATATAGCACAGATCGCACAAGTTTCTAAAGCCACCGTATCTTATGTGATCAATGATAAACCCGGTGTGAGTGAGCCGGTTAGAAATAAAATAAAAAATATAATTGAGGAAACTAATTATTTTCCTAATTCTGCAGCAAGGGGTTTAGCAGGTGAAAAAACACATTTTGTAGGTTTAGTTATTCCAGATATTTCTGATATGTTCTATGCAAATATAATTAGAGGAGTAGAAAAAACTTTAAATAAAAAAGACTATCTTCTCAATCTATTTACCACACATGCAAGGCCAGAAAGAGAGCAACAAGTGGTTCGATTGTTGAATAAGAGTATGGTTGACGGATTAATTATAATGGCTTACTTTATTACTGATAATTTCATAAAGTCTTTGAAAGAAAGGGATATTCCTTTTGTCTTTATCGATTATCCACCAAAGGATGAAGATATTTATTCTGTGATGGTCGACAACGAAAATGGTGCATTTGAGGCGACAGAATATTTGATAAAACTTGGGCATAAAAAAATAGCGTTTTTAGAAGGTCCACAAGTTGCCTGGGATTCAAAGGCACGATTCAAAGGTTATTTGAAGGCATTAAAAGCCTATGGAATCAAATTCAACCAAGAATTAGTTGAAAACGGTAATTTTACAAAAGAAGAAGGATATACAGCTACAAAAAGGTTGTTAGAAAAAGGAGAAAAATTCACTGCTATCTTTTCTTCGAATGATCAAATGGCGATAGGAGCAATGAGAGCTTTAAAAGAAAGTGGGTACAAAATTCCAACAGATGTCTCTACTATAGGTTTTGACAACATCGAGGCCAGTTCTATAATAGAACCACCTTTAACAACTGTTTCACAACCCATATATGAAATGGGTAAAAAAGCTGTAGATATTATAACAGCTTTGATAAATGGAGAAACAATAGAAGAAAAAAGATATTTGTTAAAAACAAAATTAATCGAAAGACAATCTTGTACAAGAATTTAAATTTTTTACAGATAACTTAATCGGTTAAGTAAGCATGAATAAAGTATTTTATAACCTCATAACAGCAATTTTTAAAATCAGGAGGGAAGATATGTTCGAGACAAAATACGGATATTTCACAGAGGATGGAAAAGAGTATGTTATAACCACTCCTAAAACTCCAAAACCTTGGATAAATGTTATTTCTAATGGTGATTATGGAATGGTCATATCTCAGAGTGGTTCTGGTTATAGTTGGAGAACACATGCAAGTTTAAATAGAATTACACGGTGGGAACAAGATCTCATAAAGGATGAATGGGGCAAATATATTTACATAAAAAATGAGACAAGTGGAGACTTTTGGTCTCCAAGTTGGAAGCCCACATGTAAAGAACCACAAGAGTATGAAGTAAGACACGGTCAAGGTTATTCAATATTTGAGACCAAATATTTCGATATAAAAACGAATTTAACTATGTTTGTATCTAAGGATGACCCAGTCGAAATATGGAAGTTAACTATAAAAAATACTTCTGAAAAAGAACACAAATTGTCTATTTACACCTACTTAGAATGGAATTTGGGAGCCGCTCCCGACTGGCACAGAGAGTTTCACAAAACTTTTATAGAAACAGATTTTTTAAATGATTTAAACTGTATAACGGCTGAAAAAAGAATGTGGGAGATTCCAAATGAAAAAGGTCAAAATTGGAACAGGAACTGGGAATATACCGCTTTTCATTCAGTTAATGAGAAAATAGCCGGATTTGAAGGGTCAAAGGAAAAATTTTTGGGAGAGTATGGAAGTATTTCTAATCCAAATGCCCTTATTAGTGGAAAAATGTCAAACACTTATGGAAAATGGGAAGATTCTATTGGTAGTTTAAAAAATGAAATAATTTTAAAACCAGGAGAAGAAAAAACGTTGATTTATTTGCTTGGGGCCGTTTCTAAAAAAAATACAAACGGAAGTGTGAGCTCACTTGTTAAAAAATATCAAACAGTAGAAAAGGTAGACGAAGAATTCGAAAAAGTAAAAGATATGTGGAACGAAATGCTTTCAAAATTTACTGTTGAAACACCAGATAAAGCCTTGGATTTTATGCTAAATAACTGGTTGAAGTACCAAGCTATTTCAGGAAGGTTATGGGGAAGGTCTGCCTATTATCAAACTGGTGGGGCGTACGGTTTTAGAGATCAACTTCAAGATAGTCAGATATTTTTGTATGTGGATCCCGAACAAACCAAAAATCAGATAAAACTTCACGCAGCTCACCAATTCAAAGATGGAAGTGTGTACCATTGGTGGCATCCCATTTCTGAACTCGGTTACAAGAATAATATATCGGATAACAGATTATGGTTGCCTTTTGTTGTTTTAAGGTTTTTAAAAGAAACTAGTGATTTAGAATTTTTGAAAGAAAATATAAAGTTTCTGGATGGTGGGGAATCTTCTTTATACGACCATTGTATTAGAGCAATTCACTACAATTTAAATCATATGAGCCCAAGAGGACTTCCTTTAATAGGTGATGGAGACTGGAATGATGGTATGAACGCTGTTGGTACCCAGGGTAAAGGGGAAAGTATTTGGCTTGGACATTTCTTGTACGGTATTTTAAAAGATTTCTCTGTTGTTTGTAAGAAAATGGGAGATTTAGCAAATATGCAAAGGTTTATGGACGAAGCTGAAAAGCTTAAAGAAAACATCAACAAATACGCCTGGGATGGAGAATGGTACGTAAGGGCATTCAAAGACAACGGGGAACCGATTGGAAGCAAACAAAATAGTGAAGGTAAGATATTTTTAAATGCACAAACTTGGGCAATAATCAACGGTACCGCAACACAAACACGAAGTGAAACAGCTTATCGATCAGCAAAAAAGTACCTGTTTAAAGATTATGGACCACTTCTTTTTCAACCGGCGTTTGCTAAACCTGATCCAGAAATTGGTTATCTAAGTAGATACGCCGCGGGAGTTAGAGAAAATGGCGGATTGTACACTCATGCAGGTACGTGGGCGATATTAGCAGCCTCAAAAATGAAAGATCCTGATACATATAAAATCTACAAAAGCTTCATGCCTATTTATAGGGGTTTGGAACCAGATAAATACTTAGCTGAACCATATGTTACTCCAGGTAACGTTGATGGACCAGATTCCCCCTATTTTGGAAGAGGAGGGTGGACTTGGTATACAGGATCAGCAGCTTGGTATTTTATAGTTGCGATTGAGGGAATTATTGGACTAAAAGCCGAATGGGAAGGGTTAAAAATAGAACCTTTATTCCCCGAAGATTGGAAAGAAGTAAAAGTAAAGAGAATATTCAGGGGAAAACAGTTGAACATAACTTACAAAAAAAGTGATGAGAAAAAGATCATAGTTAACGGTGTAGAAATTGATGGAAACATTATTAATCCGGAATTACTTGAAGAAAATGTTTTGAATGTTGAGGTACTTTTTTAGAAAAATATCAAAAAACCGTAAAATTACTATTAGGAGGTGTAGAAAGATGAGAAAGGCATTGGTTGTTTTGAGTGTTGTGATGTTGATGGTTTCGTTAAATTTTGGTGCGACAAAGATCACCGTATGGGGTATGGGTGAAGAGGCAAAAAGTTTGGATCAATTGGCCGAACTTTTCATGGAAGAATACCCAGAATATGAGATCGATGTTCAAGCTATACCTTGGGCAAACGCCTACGATAAAATTTTAACCGGAATCGCTGGCAGGCAAGTCCCAGATGTTGCTCAGATGGGAACAACTTGGATGGCTCCGTTTGGAAGCATGGGGGCATTTGAAGATTTAGGCCCATACATTGAAGAGTCTGAATTTGTAAACCCAGAGAATTTCTTCCAAGGTGCATGGGAAACAGGAATAGTTGATGGAAAACAGTTAGGTGTTCCTTGGTATGTAGATACCAGAGCTATGTATTACAGAACTGATTTATTAGCTCAAGTAGGTTACGATCATGCTCCTCAAAATTGGGATGAGTTATACGATGCTGTAAAGAAGTTAGTTGAAAATGGAAGTAGATATGGTATTACCCTTTATCAACCTCAGGATAATTACCAGGTATTGTTACCATTTGTTTGGCAAAATGGTGGAGATATTTTAGATAGCCAAGGAAATGTGATAATAGACCAACCAGAATTTGTTGAAGCTTTTGAGTATTATACAAGATTTTTCACAGAAGAATTAACCCCAATTGCAGGTGGAGGTAACCTATTCCAAGATTTTGCGTCTGGAGATACCCCAATCTTCTTTTCCGGTCCATGGATGGTTAGTATGATAAGGGCTCAAACACCTCAAATAGATGGTAAGTGGGATGTTGCCTTAATGCCAGAGAAAAAAAGTAGAACATCCTTCATGGGAGGTAGTAATTTAGTTATTTTCAGGGATTCCAAAAACAAAGAAGCCGCTTGGAAGTTCATAGAGTTCTTGTCGAGACCTGATATCCAAGTGAAATGGTACCAAATTGTGAACGCATTACCTTCAACATCCAAAGCATGGGAAGATCCTGTATTACAAGCAGATCCAATGATAGCAACGTTCGGTGAACAGTTGAATGATGCAAAAGCACCTATGAACATACCTGAATTTCAAGAAATCTCAGTTTCGATTGATAGCATGGTTCAAGAAGCAATTTATGGCAGAAAAACACCCGAACAAGCGGCTAAGGATTTGAAAAAAGATATTGAAAAGATATTGAAATAATTTGTTTTATGCCCCTCTTTTTACAAAAAAAGAGGGGCTTTTGATCAAAATTTTTGTGATTATCAAGGAGGGATAAAATTGAAGACCCCATTAAGAGCGATTATTGGTTTCATAGGACCTTCAATAATATTATTGTTGATCTTCATGTTAATACCCATAGTAGTTTCTTTGATCATAAGCTTCACTGATTTCGATGTTTATGCTATATATGATTGGGGAAATGCTAGTTTTATAGGCCTTGAAAATTATAGGAATTTAATGCAAGACCCTCTTTTTTGGAGGGCATTATTAAATACATTATACGCATTAGTTGTTGCGATGCCTTTAACGGTAGTTTTGGCTTTAAGTTTTGCTGCCCTTATAAACAGGGAAGCCACGTATTTTAAGAATTTTTTTAAAGTGAGTTTTTATCTACCTTCCATTACAAACACAGTCGCAATTGCTATTGTATGGGCTTGGATGCTCAATCCTGATTACGGATTAATAAATTGGTTTTTGGGTTTATTTGGGATACAAGGACCTAATTGGTTAGGTGCTCCCATATGGGCAATGCCATCGGTAATAATGCTTGTAGTTTGGAAAGCAGTTGGTTACAACGTTATTCTCTTCACGGCTGGTTTACAAAATATACCAGACTATCTATATGAAGCTGCCGAGTTGGATGGAGCTTCAAGATTCCAACAATTTTTACATGTTACCATTCCATCGTTGAGGCCAACAATATTTTTCGTTACAGTTATGACTGTAATAGGTTATTTGCAATTATTTGAAGAACCATACATGTTAACGGCAGGCGGACCTTTGAATGCTACTTTATCTATAGTTCTCTATCTGTATCGACAAGGTTTCAGGTTCTTCAAATTAGGGTATGCCTCTTCAATCGCTTTTATGCTATTTTTAATGATATTTGCTTTAACATACATACAAATGAGTGCAAGAAGATCAGAAGTATAAAAGAGTATCGGTAAGGAGTGATAAATATGAGATCGCGAAAAGTTTCTCCTATAGAGCAAGTAGCGGTACATGGATTATTGATTATTTGGTTGTTAATTTCTGTTATACCTTTTATATGGATGCTTTCAACTTCTTTTAAGGGGCCAGGAGAAATTTTTATATTTCCTCCAAGATGGATCCCTAGGAATCCTACTTTTAACAATTATATAGACTTATTTCAAAATATGAACTTTGGAAGGCCTTTTTTGAATTCCGTTATTGTGTCTCTTTCTACAACATTTCTTTCGGTTTTAGTAGCTACTATGGCAGGTTATGGATTCGCCAAATTTCGTTTCAAAAATAAAAATTTATTGTTTTTGTTCATCTTGGGAACGATTATGGTACCAGGTCAAATTACTATGATCCCAGTATTCTTATTGTTATCACGGTTGAATCTATTGAACACCTATTTGGGGTTAATATTACCAGCTATAGCCAATGCCTTCAACATTTTTTTCATGAGACAGTACATTATGAGTATACCTGATGAACTAATAGAAGCAGCTAAAATGGATGGGGCGCATGAAGGGTGGATATTTTTTAGAATAATCTTGCCTTTGGCTAGACCCGCTATGGCAGCAATAACCATCTTCACTTTTACAGGTTCTTGGAACAATTTTTTATGGCCATTAATTATAGCGACGGATGAAAGCATGTATACCCTTCCGGTTGCTGTATCTGTTTTAGGGGGTCAATATACTGAAAACATAGCGATGCAAATGGCAGGTTCGGTTATCGTAATATTGCCTCTTATAATCGTATTTTTATTCACTCAAAGATATTTCATAAAAGGAATCACATTTACAGGAATGAAAGGATAAAAATAAAATGGCCATATTTATAATATTATTCAAATCTTGTTAATAAATTACCTGTATAATAAAAGGGACTAA
>NZ_JALY01000247.1:0-7997 GCF_002924615.1 Petrotoga halophila DSM 16923
GGGGCGAAGGGGCGCTAACAGTAAGTTTTAGAAGAAATTTTATAATAAAGCTTCAAAAGTTCACAGGACGGAGGTTTAACAACATTGAAAGCAAAACTTATCTTAACAGCATTATTTCTGTCTTTCTTTACCTCGCTTTTTTCCTATGAACTCTTCTTCTCCGGTGGAGAATTAGCACACTTTATAAACCAAAAACTAACAACGAGCACTTCAGTAAAAGTTGTATCTTTCAGTTTGGATGACACAATTTCTAAAAAATTATCAGCTATAAATCACCAAATATTTTTAGAAAAAGATGGTGGATATTCTGGTGATTTAAATTTAAACATCAAATATGACAAAAACACCGATGGTTATCTACATCAAAAATATATGATTTTTGATAACAACTCAGTATTATTTGGAACCGGAAATTTTACTGCAAGCGGTTTATTAACAGATTTAAACATCTTTATCTACACCGAAGATGAAAAGATCGTAAAAGTTTTTCTTGCTGAATATGAAAACTTTCAAAGAGGTAAATTTGGATATTCAAAAAAAGCAATCAATGAGCGCCTAAACACGACAGAATTCGGGAAAGTAAAAATAGTAACTGGGCCATCAAAAGAGGTCCTTAACTCAGTTTTAAATGAGATTAAGAGATCCAAAATTTCTATAAAAGTTTTTTCATATTCTTTCACCGATCCCTACTTCGTCCATATCTTGGAACAAGCTTCCTCCAATAATGTAGTTGTTGAAATACTATCCGACGATTGGAACAAAATCTACACATCACCATTAAAATATATGCAAGGCATAAATATAAAGTATAGAAATGACATTCATGCAAAGTGTGTAACAATAGATGGAGAAATGGTCATTATAGGAAGTTACAATCTGACCTACAGGGCAAGAGAGAAAAATGACGAAATGGTTGTAATAATTAAAAATAAAGGGTTAGCTGACATCATAAATAGAAAATTTGATTTATTATGGCAAGAATGGTAAAATATATTGGTGTTTCTTTTTTTCAATACCAAAAAAGGAGGCCTGTGCTTTTAAAAAATCAACTAAAAGCACAAATTAGCTATGAAAATAAGAATATCTTTGGCCCAAATGAATTCCACAGTTGGCGATTATCAGGGAAATATTGAAAAGATAAAAGATTTCATCTCTAAGGCAGACGAAAAAGGTGCCGATCTGATACTCTTTCCAGAATTAACTCTAAATGGTTATCCTCCCGAAGATTTAATCTTAAAAACTCAATTTTTAAGGGATTCTTTGAAAAGTATAGAAGAAATACAAGATTTTAGCGAATCTAAAGATGTTGTAATAGTTTTAGGTGCTGTTGACTGGGATGTTGAATCCTACAACACTGCTTTTGTTATTTATAAAGGGGAAATCTATGGTAGTTATAAAAAGATGTTCTTACCAAACTACTCTGTTTTTGACGAAAAAAGATATTTTACTGCCGGTAGAACACCTTTTTTAATGGAAATTGAACGGATCAAAATAGGAATAACAATTTGTGAAGATCTGTGGGTTCCCAATGGACCGGCTGTTTCCTTAGCCCAAAACGGAGCCAATTTGATTTTAAATCTTTCTTCGTCTCCTTTTTATAAGGGAAGAAATAAGGTAAGGTTCGAAATGCTCAAAACTAGAGCATCAGAGTTATCAAGTTGGATTGCTTATTGCAATAATGTAGGTGGACAAGATGAGTTGGTTTTCGATGGTGGAAGCGTTGTAATTAACCCATACGGAGAAATAGAATTAAGTGCTCCTTCTTTTGAAGAAGGGTTGTATTTTATAGATATAGATCCCCTAGAACCCACTAGAGCGAATTTAAGGGAAGGAAAAAGGAAACATTACAATCAAAGTGCCTATTATGAAAGTGTAAATACAATCAAAATAGGGAAAAAGATTACGGGAAAAAATCCTATAAAAGCTATCAAAGTTGACTCTTTTGATCTATACGAGCAATTGTACCTCGCTGTAAAAACAGGGATAAAAGATTATGTATGGAAAAATGGTTTCCAAAAAGTTGTATTAGGACTAAGTGGAGGAATAGATTCCTCGCTCACGGCGGCTATTGCTGCGGACGCTATAGGTCCTGAAAATGTTTTAGGATTACTAATGCCTTCTCAATACTCTTCTAAAGGCAGTATCGACGATTCGATAGAACTATCCAAAAATTTAGGAATAAATTACAAAATAATTCCGATAAATGACATATACGAAAAATATATTGAAAATTTGAAAGAAAGCTTCAAAAGTACTGAAGAAGACAAAACTGAAGAAAACATTCAAGCAAGGATAAGGGGAAACTTAGTAATGGCATTTTCGAACAAATATGGATATTTAGCCTTAGCATGCGGAAATAAAAGTGAAGCAGCTACAGGATATGCTACAATGTATGGAGACATGGCCGGGGGATTCTCTCCCATTAAAGACTTATACAAGACAGACCTATACAAAGTTGCCAGAAAATACAACGAACTTCACGGAAAAGAAATTATTATAAAATCTATATTAGAAAAACCGCCTTCAGCAGAGCTTAGACCAAATCAAAAAGATGAAGATACCTTACCTCCATATGCTTTACTGGATGAGATTTTATTCAAGTATATAGACAGAGAAATGTCTTATGATGAATTACTACAGGAAGGATACGATGAAGGGTTATTGAAAAATGTAATAAATATGGTCAACAAGAACGAGTACAAAAGAAGGCAATCTGCTCCTGGTATAAAACTAACTGAAAGAAGTTTTGGAAAAGACAGAAGAATGCCAATTACTAATAAATATATTCCCTGGTAGTTAATGTCGGTGGGTTGCTAGGTAAGGGGTAAAGGCGACGTTTCCTTGGGGATGAGCTGCAGGGTCCAAGGGGCCCTTCGGCCTTTTCCTTATGGGGTGGGCTGCGGGGCGAAGGGGCGCTAAATAAAGACTTTTTTCCTCACGGATGGGCTTTTGAGGATGAAAGAGGAAAGACCTTTTTCCTTAAGGGTGGGCTGCGGGGCGAAGGGGCACAAATAAAGACTAAGCGCAGCTTACAAAAAAACGATGCCAACAATTAACGAAAAAATGCTCTACTTTTTAAAGGGTCACAGGGCGGAGCCCTTTTGCAGCCTTGTGCAAAAAGGTTTTTATAAAGCCTTAGAATTGACTTCCAAATTTCCATTTGCGTAGAAAATGATGTTTTTCTCAGATCTATGCAATAAACTTTAATTTTGAACTTGGGGTTTTTAAGGGGCTTGCCCCTTAACGTCCAAGGGTGGGGAGCGGGGGAAAGGGCGCTAAAAACAACCATTAAAACAGGAGAAAAAATCATGGAAGAAAAAGAAAAAGACCAATCCAACGACAGTCTAAAAAATTTATTAATCATCATTGGCACTATGGCAGTCATATATTTTGCAACTTTCATACTATGGAATTTGTACGTAGAAAACTTAGAAAACCATTATTACTATCCATATGTAAAAATCAAAGAAACCGGCTACGAACGGGTTAAAAAAATGCCTTTTTCGCCCAAAGGTTACAATATAACTATTGAAAAAAGCAATATCACAAACACTTACACAGTAAAAACGAAGTTTGGTTCATTCAATATTCAAACATTTGACGATAGATTCTTCTTTTTTGAAAACTCTGATATGGTAGTAATCTCATATCCTTCATACGATTTCAGAGGTCTTGAATATTCTGTAATTCTAAAAAATGGGAATATCTTTAAATTTGTCATAGTACCAAACGAAGAAATTGTGGAAGATATCTTCACCTTTGTTGAAAACCTTCTAAGAATAAGGGTTTTAGAGGTTCCAGAATTAGCAAATTATGATTATATCAAAGAAAGTGAGGACAGTTACACCATTGAAAGTAAAAGACAAGAATTTACTTTGTCAAAAAATTTAATAAGCACAGTAGGTGAATCTCAAGACTACATTTATTTCATTTCTAAAAAGTATGGCTTGTTCAACAAGATTTACTATTTAGAAAAATCAACCAATAATTTTGGAGAACTAATAATGATATCGGAATCTCAAGAATTTTGGAGCAATAATTAGAAAATTTAGAAATAAAGAATTTTCAAGTATTATATTTATTTTAAAAAAGTTACTGGGATTGGGTCCAAAAGGGGTTATCTAATTTTAAAGATTCTATCAAAAGCTATATTGGGAGGGTAAAACATGGATTTTATAAGTAAAATTACCGTCGTTCCAAAAATCCCAGAAAAGATTTCTGGGTTAAAAGAACTCTCTGAAAACATGTGGTGGACTTGGAATTATAAAGCTCAAGCCTTATTCGAAAACATAGACAAAGAGCTTTGGGAATCCACCCAGAGAAACCCGGTCACTTTTTTAAAGCGTGTGGAACAAAAAAAGTTAAACAAAGCTGCAGAAGATTCAAAATTTAATGAACTCTATCAAGAAGTCATGAAAGGGCTCTCTGATTATATGAATGAAAATAGCAACACATGGTTCAGAAAAACCCATAGTTCTTTTAAAGAAGGGGAAATTGCTTACTTTTGTATGGAATACGGCCTTCACGAATCTTTTCCAATGTATTCTGGCGGTTTAGGAATATTGGCTGGTGATCATCTAAAAAGTGCAAGTGATCTAGGTATACCGCTTATAGCTGTAGGTTTATTATATCAAAAGGGGTATTTCATTCAGAAACTCAATTCGGAAGGTTGGCAAGAAAGTATATATTTAGATTACGATTTTTCGGATTTCCCTATAATTCCTGCCAGAGATAGCAACGGAGATGAAATATACGTCGATATAGACCTATTGGGGAAAAAGATATTCGCTAAAGTATGGCAAGTAAAGGTTGGAAGAGTGAACCTATATCTTCTTGACACCAACCTAATGCAAAATGACCCTGAAGATAGAGAAATAACCTCCACATTGTATGGTGGAGACATAGAGATGCGCATAAAGCAAGAAATATTAATAGGGATTGGTGGAGTTAAAGCGGTAAGAAAGTTAGGATACAACCCATCTGTTTGGCACATGAATGAAGGTCACGCTGCATTCTTAGGGCTTGAAAGAATACGTGAATTAGTTCAAGAACATGGCTTAACTTTTCAGGAAGCAATTGAAGCGGTTCGGGCTGGAAACGTTTTTACCACTCACACTCCTGTACCAGCTGGAAACGATGTATTTTCTATTTCTTTAATTGATAAATATTTTGGAGACTTCTGGCCTAAATTAGGAGCTTCAAGGCAGGACTTTCTAAATTTAGGATTAGAAAAGCAACAAAGCACGGAAGAATTATTTTCAATGACCATTTTGGCGCTAAAACTCTCTGGAAGATCAAATGCAGTTTCAAGGCTACATGGAGAAGTATCAAGGAAGTTATGGAACCATGTTTGGCCTGGTATTGAATGGTTGGAAGTACCTATAAACTATGTCACCAATGGTGTACATATAGACACATGGTTAAACCCAAAATTACAGGAATCTTTAAAAGAATACTTGGGCGTAGACTGGATGTCAAAGATAGACGATCCAGAACTTTGGGAAAAAATTGACAACATCCCTGACCATGAACTATGGGAAACTCACCAACAACTAAAGAAAGAATTAATAGAATACGTCAGAAAAAGCATAAAAGCACAAAGATCGAGACATGGAGAAACAGTTGAACAACTTGAAGAAGTAAATCAAATAGGTGATGAAAAAGCTTTAACTATTGGTTTTGCCAGAAGATTTGCTACTTACAAAAGAGCAGATCTAATATTCAGTGATGAAGAAAGATTAAAAAAGATTTTGAACGATCCGGACAAACCCGTACAATTAATATTCGCTGGTAAAGCTCATCCTGCAGATAAACCAGGTCAAGAACTCATAAAAAAGATATACGAATACTCACGAAAACCAGAATTTCAAAATAAGGTAATAATTCTGGAAAATTACGATATGGATATGGCAAGGCACTTAGTTTCGGGTGTTGACATTTGGTTAAACAATCCTAGACGTCCAAGAGAGGCATCTGGAACATCAGGCCAGAAAGCCGGAATGAATGGAGCTATAAACTTCTCAGTTTTAGATGGCTGGTGGGTTGAAGGATACAACGGTAAAAATGGATGGGCCATAGGGGACAACAGAGACTATGAAGACTTGAAATTACAGGATAAAATAGACAGTGTTTCAATATACAACCAATTAGAAAAACAAATAGTGCCTCTGTACTATGAAAAAGAAGAATCTAACGTTTCAAAAGAATGGGTATCAAAGATGAAAGAATCTATTAAAAGTGTCACGTCTTTCTTCAACACATCAAGAATGCTCAAAGAATACACTCAAAAACTATATATGCCAGCTCTTGAGCAACACATACGTTTTTCAAACGATGACTTTAAATTGGCAAAAGAATTTGCCGGTTGGGTTAAATTATTAAAAGAAAATTGGGACTCTATAAAAATACATGTCAAACTCGATCAAGATATTACTGGCGTAAAAAATGCAGAAGAAGAAATAGGAGTACAAGCAGAAATATACTTGCCAGGTATAGGGCCTGACTCAATCCTACCAGAAGTTGTATTTGCAAGGTTAAAAGACGGAAAAATTGCCAATATAAGGCGGTACGATATGAAACTCATCAAAGAAGTACAAAAAGACACATATCTATACTCAGTAAAATTTAAAATAGAAGACAGAGGGGAATATGGAATAAATGTAAGGGTAACACCTAACAATCCTCTCATGCCCCATAAAAACTACTTGATGGGACTAGTAAAATATCCTCAATAAGATTTTGTAAATTTTTAATAGACCCCCTTGATTTCAATATATTGTCGTGTTATCATATAAAAGTACAATATATTGATTCAAGGGGGTAATTTTCATGAGAGTTTTAAATAAATGGATCCAAAAAGAACCATCGAAGAATGCAATCACCATATTAAAAGACAGATACTTTTTAAAAGATGGCGAAGGGAATTATTTAGAAAGCACATGGGATGAAGTTGCAAAAAGGATTGCAAGACATGTTGCTGCAGCTGAAGTAAACTATACCAACGATGTAGAAGAAATAAAAAATGCAGAAGAGCATTTTTATCAACTAATTAAATCTCGAATTTTCTTACCAAACAGTCCAACGATATTCAACGCAGGCAAAACAATGGACAGACAATTATTCAAAAAAGATATAGAAGAAACAACTTTAGAAGACTACAAAACAATTTTTGATTCAAGAACAAAACACAACATGTTATCTGCATGTTTTGTAATCCCTATGGACGACTCAATGAACGCCATATTCGATGCGGTAAAAAATGCTGCTTTAATAATGAAATATGGAGGAGGAGTGGGATACGACTTCTCTGTTTTACGTCCAAAAGGTTCTTCTATTGCTGGAACAGGGGGAAAATCCTCCGGACCCATTAGCTTCATGCATGTTTTCAACACAGCAGCTTCCACGATAGAACAAGGTGGGGCAAGGCGGGCAGCTCAAATGGCTGTACTAAGGTATGATCATCCCGATGTCTTTGACTTTATAAATTCCAAAAAAGACAACAAAGGCAACAATGTCTTGAATTACTTCAATATTTCAGTGAACATTGACAACCCAAAAGAATTCAAAAAAATGCTCGAAGAGGATGGAGATCTCACCTTAGAACATCCCGCATCATCCATAAGAAAGACTATCAAGGCAAACGATTTAATGAACAAAATGGTAGAAAACGCATGGAAAACGGGAGATCCTGGCATGCTCTTCCTTGGCAGACACAATCAATACTACGCAATGAGTGAACATACCCCAGTCACCGCCACAAACCCATGCGGAGAAGAACCACTACCACCTTTTGGAAGTTGTAATCTCGGTTCTATAGACGTTGCAAAGTTGGTTGAAGACATGGATTTAGGAAACCCCAACTCGGATGATATTTCAGAATTCCAAGAAATAATATATTGGGCTGTTAGATTTTTAGATGACGTCATAGAATCAAACATCTACCCTCTAAAAGAAATTGAAGAAATATCGAAAAAGCAAAGATTTATTGGATTAGGAAT
>NZ_JALY01000044.1:0-36150 GCF_002924615.1 Petrotoga halophila DSM 16923
TTTTTTGAAATCCACATATATGTTGATTGTATTTCCTTGTTGCTCTATCTTTTCTATGTACCATGGATCTGTTATATTCAGTATCTGTTCGAAGAATTTGGGTAACTCTTTTCTCATCTGGCATCACTCCTTGTGTATTTTTGTGTTTTCTTACATGATACCAGATTATTTAATCATTTGTTCATGTTTCATTTTTTCTACCCACACTTTTTGGAAGAGAACCGAAAGAGCCATTACCCGCTCCTCAATATATCAATACTTACTAAGGTTTTCTCTTCTTCTCCACCTTATCGCTTTTATTAACTTTAAGTCTTAAGCCTAGTTTCACTGTTTCATTGTTTTACAACTTATGTGGTTTAGAAACTTTCAAATTAATTATATATTAAAATTTTTATATTGTCAAAATCAATTATAACCAATTACAACTAATTACAGTCATTTATCACCGATTAGAGACATTTATCTAGTAAATACTTAAATTTTCTTTCTTTTTATAATTTATAAACAATGGCTCTAACTTTTTTTACTTTAAATCAATTCTTTTTTCAATTCAGTTATTTCTTTTTCTAATTCCTCTTTTATTGTTTTATTTGCTCTTTTCGCTTCTAGATATTCTCTTAATTTTTCATGCCTTTTTGAATTTAAAGGATATCTAACTGCTGCAATTATTCCTAAAACCAATAAAATTATTGGGACGAAAGAAATTATAAATCTCAACGCAAACAAAAAGCTCTCAGGCTGAGGCTGTTCTACACCGTTTATTGGGTTAACAAATCCTGCTAATCCTAATGAAAAGGTAACTCCTGCAACAGCCAAGCCAGATGCTACTTTCCTGACAAACGTCATCAGGCCACTCAAAGTACCCTCTTCTCTTTTACCAAATTTTAACTCAGCAACATCGGTAACATCCCCAAATATAGTATGAGGCATAACTGCGACTGCCGAAACCCCTGCACCTATTATTGCAGCCATTAAAATTATGTGGAACATAGTTACATCAGGAGGCAACGTAAAAAGAATGAATCCCGCAACACACCATACTAATGCGCCTAAAATATAAGAGATATTTTTGGAAGTCTTTTTAGCAACAAAGGCATAAAATGGGATAAAAACAATTTCAGTTATGAAAAGAGCACCTAAAGCTATGGGAAGTAAGCCTTCATTTCCAATATAATATTTAGTATAATAGGCAAAAATGGTTGAAACTACATCTATCGATAAGTAAGCTAGAAGATACATAGCGATAAGGAGTCGAAAGCTTTTGATTTTAAAAGGTTCAAAAAACATATTGAAAAAGTTGAAAGTACTTTTTTCTTTAGAGAATTCTTTTCTTTCTTTGGTGAACAGAAAAACACCAATCCACGGGATTGAAAAGATTAAGCCAAACGTTATTGCCATCACTATATACCCTGTTCTGATATCAAAAAAAGCATTCACAATTAACATTGGAAGCACTGCGCAAACCAAACCCGCACCTATCGAAAAGGCAAGTCTATATGAATTTAAAGAAGTCCTTTCATTGTAATCTAACGTTAATTCGGCTCCTAAGGCAGTATAAGGAGTCATAACCATAGTAAATACAGTTGTAAAAGCTATATATGCCATTAGTGCGTAAATGAATTTACCAAATTGATTAGGAAAACTTGCTGGATACCAAAGAATGAAAAAAGATATAAAGATCAAAAAGGTTCCTGCCAACAAGTAAGGTCTTCTTCTGCCAAATTTAGTTCTTGTATTATCTGTAATGAATCCCATTAAAGGATCTGTAACAGCATCCCAAATCCTACCAATTAAAAGAATGGGAGCAATATACTGCATCTTCAGACCAATGACATCGGTAAGGAAAATAGCGTAGAAAAAATTTATTATATTGAAAGCACCGCCACCAAAAATATCCCCCGACGCATAGAATAACTTAGTTTTCAAAGGTAGTTTTTCACTATTCATTTTTTCCATCTCCTTTATGGAAGTAATAAGAAAATAATTTTAAACCTTAATTACCTAATTTAAATAAGTTCTTTATCTCCTGGTTAGACAACTCAGTTATCCAGCTTTCTCCTGTTTTTATAATATTTTCAGATAATTCTTTCTTTTTTTCTAGCATCTCATTTATTTTCTCTTCAAAAGTTTCTAAAGTGATGAATCTGTGAACTATCACGTCTTTTGTTTGACCAATCCTGAAAGTTCTATCGGTTGCCTGACTTTCCACTGCCGGGTTCCACCACAGGTCGTAATGTATGACGTGGTTTGCCGCCGTTAAATTTAATCCCGTACCCCCAGCTTTTAAAGATAGGATCATAATTGGGTATCTATGCTTTGTTTGAAAGTCGTTTATCATTTCATCTCTCTTTTTCCTGTTGAGCCCTCCATGGAAAAATAGAGGTTCTATCTTAATATTGTCTGTCAGTATCTTCGTTAATATATCTCCCATCTCTTTGTATTGAGTGAAAAGTACCACTTTTTCGTTGTTGTCTAAAATATTTTGAAGTAGGTCCAATAATTTCTCAGTTTTACCAGAATCATCTGGTAAAGGAATTCCTTTTTTAGTGTAGTTAACAGGATGATTGCAGATCTGTTTGAGTGATGTCAACATTTTAAGTATTAATCCTTTTCTTTGGATGCCATCAGCTTCCATCTTTTCCAACTCTTCCTCTACGTGTTCAACAACCTCTTTATAAAGTGCAATTTGTGAAGGTTTTAAGTATACATATTCGTCGTATGTGAACTTTTCCGGAAGGTCTTTTATGATATTTTTATCAGTTTTAATTCTTCTTATCAAAAACGGGTTTATCAAACTTTGTAATCTTTTGGTTGCCGTTGTATCCCCGTATTTTTCAATAGGTTTTGCGAAGGTTTCTACAAAACGATTTTTTCCACCCAAATATCCAGACATAAGGAAATCGTATAAGCTCCATAATTCAGTTAATCTGTTTTCTATGGGAGTCCCTGTCATTGCGATCCTCTTTGGAGCGCGGAGGGCTTTTACCGCTTTGGTTTGTTGGGCATCCGAATTTTTTATGTTTTGCGCTTCGTCTATAACAACCATTGAAAATTCTTTTTTCGTTAGAAATTCAACCTCGTTTCTCACTACACTGTAAGTTGTTATAATTACATCTGAATTATCCTCAAACTTTCTATCGCTTCCATGGTAAATACTTACATTCAAAGTAGGTGCAAATTTTTTACACTCCTTGTACCAATTCCCAACAAGCGTCGTTGGGCATACCACTAAAACAGGATTTTCTAAGGCTTTTTCTTCCTTCATTTTGAGAATTACTGATATAACTTGGACCGTCTTACCCAACCCCATATCATCCGCTATACAAACGTTGAAACCTTTTTCTAAGTTCGTGTACAACCACCTGAATCCAGTTTTTTGATAATGCCTCAACTCCGCATTAAGATTTTTTGGCAACCTTACCGGAGAAACTTTCCTCAATTCTTCTAAAAACTTTTGAAGGTTGTTATCTAATATCACGGGAAGACCGTTCATCTCTTGTGAAAGTATAACTTTCAAAGTTTCAAAGTCTGAGGTTAAGTTTATATTCTTGACCTTTTCCATAATAGACTCAAACTCGTTGGCACCCAAAAACACGTAATTTTCTTTTATCTTAACTATCCCTTTTGATTTTTTTGCCAACTTTTCAAACTCTTCAAGTGAAATTTCTGAATCGCCTATTAGTACAGTGTAATTGAATCGTATGAGCTTGGACAAAGATAAAAAGGATACATGGTTGTCTGTAGAGTTTGCTTTTAAAACGAGTTTTGGTCTTGAAACCTTTTGAAGTCCTTTTGGAGCTAGTATTTCAACGTTCAGGAGTTTCAATATGGGCATAGCATTTATCATTATTTCAGATAATTGTTCCGTATTGACCATTATTTTAGAACTTTTCTTCTTTAAAAACTCCCCAAAAAATTCTGCGTATTTCGCAATAGTTACAATCTCTTTCAAGACCTCTGACTTTCCATCTTCTTGGCTTTCAAAGAAAGTTTTTATATCTTGGTAAGTATCAAAAGGCTCATCTTTTCTGTAGATATCGAGTGATAGGTTGAAAAACAACTCTCCCATATCCTCTATACTAATAACTAATTGATACTTGCTTTGCCTCAAGAGTAAAGGTTCAAGATAGTTCTTTATACTTTCGTAGGTTCTTTTTTCTTCAAACTTTTGGGCGGTGTAAACTTTAGATTCAAAGAACACATCGGTTATTTTATTCTTCACTTCCGATTTGTAATACTTTTTGATGAGATATTTGAGGTACTGGGATACAAGGTATTCAACAATCTTGTTCCTTTTCATGTACTGCCCTTTTTCGTTGATTATTAGATCCACGGGGACGATAGAACTCAAATAATTAACGTAATCTCTTACATAATCGTTAAAGTAAACAGGTGAGTAATCGATAACAAAATCTTCTTCATTTATCTTTTGTGGAGTGGGGATAAATGCCTTCATATCTATAAGCTTGTATACGAAAGAAACCAATCTTTTTAAAAATAGTGATGCTTCACTGTCCTCATCGGTTTCCACAAGAGGTATCGATCCAAATAAATCAAATAAATCTTCGTAATGCACCGTAAAATAGTCCTTTTCTTTTTTACATTCTAATTTTTCTAACGGTTCACCTTCTAAAATTATATATGGAGTAATGGGAGAATAAATAAATTTTATCTCTGTCTCCTTGAAATATGGGTTAAACTCTTCATCTACCCTTCCATCTTCTTCGTTTATTGCTTTCGATAACTGATTGTACATTCTCAACAGAAGGTTTTTAAAATTCTTTCCATCGTAAAAATAGGCTTCATCAGGTAGTAGGTTTATAACCTTTTCTATCTCATATTTTTCATACGAAGGATCTGGTTGTTCCATCGGTTTGGTAGGTTCTTCCTTTTTATCTGTAAATATAGAATCAGAAGTTTTTTCTGTCTCTTTAGCGATTTCTATCAAATCTTTCTTTTTCATGCCGTGCATTTCGAAGATCAAAAAAGGGTCTTTGTCTATCTCATCGGCTATAATATAATAAACGGCTGCCAAATGTTTACAAGGATTTGCCCAATCGGGACATGAACAATGTGCGTTTATCTCATTCCAACTTTTTGGGAACAACTTTATTCCCATATTTTTGGTGATATCTAAAAGTTCTTCTGGAAGGTTTCCACCAATTAACATCGCAGAAAGGTCTAATCTTTCATTTAGTACCTTTTTGATTTTTTCTTTCTCTTCTTCCGTAAATGAAGGTAAAGCGATTTTTTCTCTATAGGGATTTGGCCTCGTACCTTGAACCCTTGCTGATATTACAGAGTTTTTTTGAATTTTAATCTCCAAAACCGCCCCTTTTTTTGCGTAACTTCTACCGCGTGGCAACCTGTTAGTATCCCTGTCGATATTTTCTAAGGCCTCTACCCATTTTTTGCCCCACCAACTTTTTCCAAAAACGTATTTTCCACCCATTTTTCTTTTTTCTGCCTTCCTTCGTAATTACTTTTTAAGAAGGGATTTTGGAGAGCAACCTCCAAAATCCCTTGGTTTAGATTATGATCAATAATATTTAGGATTAGTTGGGATAAAATTAAACTTCTCAGGTACATTTTTATGTACCAAGAGTCTGATCGGTTTTCCATGGAAATCGCATTCTACCAAATTATGAGAAGAGTCGTAGATATAACTTTCTATCGTCTGAACTTCGAATCCTTCGTCTTTAATAACTATTTCTTCTGGTCTAAAACACAATTTGTAACTGCCATCTAATTTATCCACTTTTAATTTATTTAATACGTTACCACCTTTGATTTCAACGTCTATTGTGTTCAATCCTAATCTGGAAGTAAGTTCCATAACTTTTAAGTTTGATGGGTTCTGGTAAACGTGGAAGGTTTCTCCAAATTGCAGAAGTTCTCCATCATCCAGTATAGCAAGATAATCACTCACTGACAAAGCATCTTCAGGATCACTGAAAACTGCGATCGTTGTTTTACCTAACTCTTTTATAAATCTTTTGAGCAAAGCTCTCATTTCTACGTGAAGCTTTCTATCCAACTGACTTAGCGGTTCATCAAGGAGCAACAATCTGCAATCGTGTAATTTTTCTCTCCCAAAGGCGATCAACTGCTTCATGCCTTCAGGCAATTCATCGGGCTTTATTTCTAAATAATTTGGTAAACCATCTAACTCTTCTGCCGCTTTTATCGCTATCTCATACACTTCTTTTTTCTTTTTCCCACCAATGTACAAAGGGAAACCTAAATTCAATTTCGTATCTAAATGAGGAAAAATTGCATAGTTTTGAAAGACAAACCCGACTTTCCTGTCTCTTGGAGAATACTTTTCTATCCTTTCATCTTCAAAGATAATTGCTCCAGACTCAGTTTTATTCAAACCCGCAAGGGTTCTTAATAGTACCGTCTTACCCGAACCTGAAGGTCCTAAAATAGCTAAAACTTTTCCACCTGGTGATTCAAAAGAGATATTTTTTAGCCTGAATCCACCAACTTGGGAATTTAGATTTTCTACCTTTAAAGAAAGATCATTGGTTACTTCGACCATTTTTTCACCTCCTTTGCCAGATAATAGAGCAAAGATTGAGGTTACTTTTTCACTGAAATTATACCATATTTAATTTAGGATTAATGTGAAGGCAAAACAGCGAAATAATTTTAAATTAAAGAATTCAACATGTTTTCAATATCATCAAACCAGTATTTCTTATACTCTGAAAGCACTTTAGCAGGATCTTCTGGTTTCATTAATAGTTTTATTTTCACATTGAATTCGTTATATTCGAAAACTTTCTCTTTGTCATTTTCTTCAAATAACTTTTTATACCAATCGATTTTTCTATAAGCGCTTGAATGCTCAGTTCCCTTTGGATCTACAAAAAGAATATAATAGTCATTTCTTCTTTTTAGCCAAAAAATAAAATCAGGATAAAATCTACTCATTTTATTTATGTTGGGATTATAATATGGAATATAGATTTCATCTAAACTTTCATCTAATTTACTAAAAAACCACCAATCAAATTCTTCGAACTTGTTGTCTTCTCTTTTTAAATAATTTTCAAGATCGCTTATAAACTTTAATTCACTTGGTACTTTTATAATATGGTTTATATACTTTATTTTTTCATCTTCAGATAGTATGAGTGGAACGTAATAATGATTAGGAACATACTTTATTTTGATTCGTTGACCCCCACTTTCAAATTCTTCCTCTTCACTTATGCTTTTTACTTTCTTTAAATATTCTTCCAGTGGTATTTTCCCATATTGTTCTTCTACTTCTTTCATAAACTTCGTAGAGTTTTTAACTTTTTCAATCTTATTTTGTATCTCGTAAATATTTTTCAAATACACTCTGATTTCCTTAAAATGTTTTATTTCTTCATCTAATTCTTTGAGGCCCTGAAAGTCTTTCGGAGCAAGGTTAAGATAATTAAAAAACCTTTGAACAAGCAAATCTACATTTTTAATGGTTTTCTCTTTGATATTAAAATTGCTTCGCTCTTTTAGACTTCCTCTCAAAAATTTTATTTTCTTTGGTTCCGTTTCGTATCTCATTAGAAACACTCTATCATCGGTAATAAATTCACCTAATTTAGATAATAACTCAAGATCTTCCGAAGAAATTTCAAATTTTATCTGTTCTTTCCTTTCTAAAATAGGCACTTTTGATTGTTTGTAGATTGGTACAAGTAAATCTTTCTTTTTGATTTTGTCATTTTCAAAAAGTGTAAGCTGATTCTCGCCATCTTTTTTTCTTTCTTGTTCTAACTCTTGAACAACTGTTTCTAAAGCTTTTCTATTCGTTCCAAAGATAAATAGAATCTCTATTGGTAAAACTTTGTTTTTAATTGCGTCGAACACTTCTTGATCAATTTCTTTGGCATTGTATAGCTGCAATATTCTTTTCCTCTTATTTCTTATGGGTTCTATTCTCACACCTCTACCAATTGATTGAAGAATAAATTTCTTTGCACTCTTATCAGTTCCTATGTTTATAAAATTAATTACATTAGGTCTGTTGGAATCCCAACCTTCGTAAAAACTTCGAGATCCCATAAGAATGCTAATATCAGATTCTTCCTTATTCAGATTTTCAAAATAACTTTCACCTTCGTATCTCTCTTGAAATTCATATCCTACTAACTCACTTTTTAACCATTCAGATATATTTCCTATTTTTATTAATGCAAACGGCGTATCACTTGTTTTCAATTTAAAGGCTAACTCTTGGTTATTGGACTGTCTAATTATTATTTCAATTTCCCCATGAACGGTTGAATTAAATACATATTTTAATATTTCTTCTTTTGTTATACTCTTTAGTGTGGACTCTTCTATCTTTATTTTTTGGTCTTTTTCAAACATACAGGGTGGTTCTTTGCGTAACTCTTCCCAAAGCTCCTCAATAGCCACTTTTAGAATCTCAAGATCGATTTCACCGACCGCTACTTTTTCAAGTTCTCTAAAAAATAATTTAAGATCTGCATCTTTAATATTAACAGAATTAACCAGAGTTAAAAGTAATGGTTTATGGTATAAATCAGCTTGGATACGGGTAATTTCTTCATAAAACTTTTTCACATAAGTTAGAAGAATCAATGATTTCAAAACTATCTTTTGTTTTTCTTCCTTGTTGTAATCTTCTTTATCGTTTTTAAATACCCTTATCTCTTGTTTTAAAATGCTCAAATGCTTACCATATCCTGCGTTTATGAAACTTGAAAGATTAAATTCATAAGCACATGTAACTATATCTCTTGGATCTATGAACGTTGCTGAAGAATTAAACAAAAATCCATTTCTTGACATAATAGAATAAATATGTTGCCTTTTGGAATCTTCTTTATCTCCTTTATGAGCTTCGTCTAAAAAGATGTACCATTTCCCATCATTATCATAGTTTTTGAAATCTATAATCTTATCTTTTTGCTCGTCACTTAAATTATCAGATCTGTAATAAAAAATGCTTGTCCCGAATAATTTAGGATCTCGCTTTATTTCAGAGTATTCTTTTAACTCATGCAAATATATGTTATTTTCGTTAGATCTATTAAATTCATCCACATGCTTTTTAAGCTGCTCTATCAAATCGTCCCTATGGGTTAAAACGAGAATATCATGTGGAGGGATCTCCTTCCTGTTAATTAATTCTGATAAAATTTGAATTAGTTTTATGATAACAAGCGTTTTACCGCTTCCCGTGGCCATCCAAAAACTCATACGATTGATAAAGTTCTCATAAGAAAGCCTGTTATCATCTACTTGAGGGTAATATTCTGCTAAAAGCTTGTAGTTGCTTTTATTTGTCAATTTAAAATCAAAATCACTATCTAGGCCATTGTCTTTGTACCAATTAAAAAGCTTTTCTTTTCTTACTTTGTTCATCTCCAAACTTTCGTTATTTTGATAATCTACAAAATCCTCAAAATACTTCCATAATACCTTGATAGCATTTCTTACTGCATTTTGTTGATAATCCCAAAGAGTTTTGCTTTCTGAAAACCCTTCAAAATCAAAAGTATTCCACGTAACTGGTAAATCTTCAAATTGTATATTTTCTATCATATCTTGTAATAATGCTTCCAACATGTTCACCACCAAATCAGAGGTTTTATGAGTTTATAATCCAAGTCTTTTAAATTTATTTTCTCACCATCTTTAAATTCCACGTAGTCCGAGTGAATCTTCTTTATCCATTTGCCAGTTAAGTTAGATAATGTTTCTGCGATGTCTATATTTTTATATAGCTTAGATAAATCTACTTTTACCTTATTGTTTTCATAATCAATCTCAAGAGCTTCAATCATCTTTAAGTCTTTCATAAAAACATATTGATTGTACGGATCTTCTATCAAAGAGTGTTGAATCTTCATATTTTACTTTTCTTAAAGTATCTTCGTATTGTTCAAGCTCATAGTATTTAAAAAAGCCACCTGCATTATTTTGATTGTATTTCTCTTTTACATCTTTTTCTTTTGAAATACCAGATTTATCGTAAGCCAAAACTTTTTTCATTCTGGGTAAAACTACACTGTAAAAATGTTCTCCCATCTCAACACCAAGCCATTTTCTACCAAGTTTGTGGGAAACAGCTGTGGTTGTGCCACTTCCTAAAAAGTAGTCCATAATTAAATCATCTTCATTAGATGTGGATTCTATAACACGCTTAAGGAGGATTTCAGAGTTTTCAGTAGAAAAATCTGTCGAAAAAGAATATCCAGGTATGTCTGTCCAATTAGAATCTAATAATTCTGCTTCACTTGTTAAATATTGTGGCATCCCTTCTACCCTATTTCCTCTTAAATCTACATATTCTACATCTTCTTTTATTCTTATTCTCCCCGTATCAATCATTTTATCAATGGTATCTTGAATAAACGTCCAATGTCTTCCTTTAGGAGGATAAAGTAACTTACCAAATATAATTCTTTCAGGAGGCTTCCTTTCACCAGGAGAATGCATATTTAACCATTTTTGTTCCTTTTCTCTTTGTTTATACTGAGCACAAAACTTGAATTCATCTTCCTTTGTATAGAAAAACAAACTATCTGTAGCAATGTTATAACCTTTAACTCCTGTAAAAATTTTCTTTGTTCTATTTATTCCTATCTCATTCCTAAAATTCTCTTCCCCAAAAATTTCATTCATCAAAAGCCTAACAAACATATTCCCATTATAGTCACATCTGACAAAAATACTTCCTTTATTATTCAAAATATCCTTTGCTAACAGCAACCTATTTTCAAGCAACGTTATCCAACTGCTATCTTTATACTTCACCGAATAGAAATAATCTCCATCTTGCTCCTTATTAAATGGCGGATCAATGTATATAGTCTGTACTTTTTCTTTGAATTTAGGCAAAATTGTGTTTAGTGCTTGATAGTTTTCACTCTTTATAAGCCAGCCATCTAATGAATTATCTAAATTATCAAAAAGTTCTAAAAACTCAAGTTCTAAATCTTTGAAATATTTAGTGTCAATTGGGAGATGTTTATACTTCTCAGTTAATTGTTTTCCTGTTATACTGTTCTCTAAAATATTGTTTTTGTTAAACTCTTTATCTACAATCCCTAACTCTTTCCATTCTTTTACTTGTTCTTCAAATCCTTGATGGTTCATTATTTTTTCTATAATTTCTATATCTTTCTGGCCTATCCTATCCAAAGTTATCACATAGTTAGAATTTAAAACGAACTTTGGCTTGTTCCATATTTTTACTAACTCATCTTCAAATTGTGAAATAAAATCTATTATCTTAAACGCTATGTCTTTCAGTACTTGCAATTCTTTTATTCTTTCTTCTGTCCATTCACTCTCTCCAGAAAAAACGTACTGATATAACCAAATATTAAACTGTTCTTTCAAAAATTCTTTTGCATTCTTGTTTATAAAGTAATCTACTTCACTTTGTTTTTCAAAGACTCTGAAGGCTTTATTTAACTCCTCTTCAGTTGTTGTTATCCCTTCTTTTTTCAAGGACCTTAAAATATCATCGATCTTTGTTTTCTTTCCTCTTTCTGAGTATAATACATTGAAAAACATCATTCCATCTTTTCTTCCTTCTTTAAACTCGTATATTATTTCTCTTTTTTCATTCGCTTTTTTATACTCTAATGTCGAAACATCAAAATAATACTTGTGCTCGTCTATTTCTACTTCTAAATTTTTGAATAATCTATCTGTTTTAACATAATATAGCATGTGTGTTTTCCAGAATAAGATAACATCTTTATCGTCTGTATATACCTTTTCGTAGACATTTTGATGAAATGGTGTGTACCTGAAGTAGATTGAACCTGTTTCAGAGAAGTAGCGATTGAAAAATGTATAAAGTTTATCAAATAATTCTCCCCTGAACTTAGGAAATGGTTTTAAGGCATCATCTATATCCTTTTTAAGTTGTGGGAATACTCCCTTTTTGTAGTAATTTGATTTGATTCTCATTAAATTAATATATCCTGATTCTCCTTCTACCTTTGCCCCAACAAAAATGTCTTCCAATGCATCGAAAAATTTAATTTCTTCTTTAGTCATATTGCTCGCTCCTTTTAATTTTAACGGTAATTAACTTTACTATTCTAAGCATTTAACAGATTTCTTTTATGTTCTTTTTATAAATTATAACATTAAGCTATTTTATAATAAAAAATTATTAGTGAAATACTTTAAAAAAAGATATCACTCCTCATAAAAAAAGAGTGATATCTTCAACAATACAATTACAGTATAGATACTTCTGATGAGTAACGGATCATCCTATTACAACTATTTTAACAATTCTTTTAGTTCTTCTATTGTTATTTCTAACAAGTTATCCCCTATGTAATCTAGCGTTTTCTCATTGGCTTTTCTTATTTTCTCTTTTATCTCTTCAGTTAATTGGTTGCCAAGTCTTTTGCTTAATATTCTAATTGCAAATTCAATTTTGCCTTTTCTTTCACCTTCTCTTTTACCTTTTTCCACGCCTTCTTCAAATAATGAGGCTCCTATCTTTGTCATTCGTATCACCTCTTTCAGTTTGTTTAGGTACTCTTCCCTTACATAATTGTCTGAGAACCCTAATAACGATCCTATTACCGCTTCTTTTTTGTTTTCATCTGGTATCTCAATCGCTAACTCTAACGCCTCTTTTGTCACTTCTTCTTCGCTTTTTTCGTTTCTCATCAAGGGTAAGAATACTAAATCCATTAAGTCTTTATCCGTTAGTGGTTCTCCTTTTTCTATCTTTCCTTTTATTTCTTTGTACCTTTTTATTCCATCGTATTTTATCATGAATACTTGTAAAACTTTGTATTTATTTAAACCCATGTCCAATTCACTTTCTGCACTTTCGTATTTCCCTGAGTATATTACTACCGTGTTTATCTTTCTTCTTTCTTTTTGGTATAACGCTATGTCGTATTGTGCAAATCTTAGTAAGTCTGCTTTCTTCCACGTGGTTTGAAATTCTAAGTGTAACAGTGAGTTGTCTTCTAGTTCGAATACAAAATCCATGTTTCTGTCTGATACGTTTATTACCGGTAGTTCTGTTGGTTTTACTGAGATTATCTTTGGTAAGTTCAGTTCATAATATTTGAGGGTTTCATCTTTGAATAGTTCCGACATCTTTTTGAAGATAATGTCCTGACGGTTGCGAGTTATGTTGGTGCCTTTCATCAGCTCCCCCCTTTTGGTTACACGATAGTTTGTTGAACTAGTTATATTATACCATATGTTTTTGTTAACGCCCCTTCTCTCTGCAGCCCGCCTATAAAATTGGCAAGTATTTTCTCTGTTAATTTGATTATACCATTTATTTGTTTAACTATACTAATGATTGTAGAAATTTTGACAAATTGCCTTTTATTACTTGACTTTTACTTAATACTAAACTAGAATATAAATAATGAGTGTAATTTTATCAAATATAGTCTTTGGAGGAAAATATGGAAAATAACGGTTTTAAAAGTGGTTTCGTGGCCTTGGCTGGAAAGCCTAACGTAGGAAAATCAACATTGATAAACGCTTTGATGGGTCAAAAAGTGGTCATTGTTTCTGACAAACCACAAACTACAAGAAATAGAGTAAACTGCATTTTAACGGAAGATCATTATCAAATAGTTTTTGTCGACACACCAGGTATTCACAAGCCTATAAGAAGAATTGGGGAATACATGGTTAATATCGCAATTAACGCATTGAGAGGCGTTGACTTGATACTTTTTATGATAGATGCGAAGGATGGGATAAGAAGTTCAGATTTAAGAGTTGCCGAAATAGTTGACAAATCAAAAATTCCTACCATTCTTCTAGTCAACAAAGTCGATCTAATAAAAGACAAAGAAAAAATTAACTTGATGGCAGAGAAAATAAATAGTTCATGTTCAAACATACTTAAAACTTTTGAAATTTCAGCGTTAACGGGCAAAAATCTTTCTGAATTAAAACAAAGTATTATAGATTTATTACCCGAAGGTCCACAATACTACCCAGAAGATATGATCACCGATAAACCGTCAAGGTTCATCATTTCTGAGTTAATTCGGGAAAAAATCTTTCATTTAACAAAGGAAGAGATTCCTCATTCAAGCGGTGTAGTTATAGAAGAACTGAAAGAAAGAGAGAATGGCGTTTTGTACGTAAGAGCAGAAATTTATGTTGAAAAGAAAAGTCAGAAACCTATTATAATAGGTAAAAACGGAAGTATGATTAAAAAGATCGGCCAATTGGCAAGACAAGACATCGAAGAACTTTTTGAAAGAAAAGTCTACCTCGATCTTTACGTAAAGGTTCGTGACAAATGGAGAGACAATGAAAATATTTTAAATAACATTATGGAATACAAAGTAGAAGAAATAAAAGATTGAAAATAGACTGCTGTGTGCAACTTAATCAATTCTAAAAGCCTTGTCAGCTTCTATAATCTCTTTCGCTATATCAACTAACTTTTTGTTGGAATTTCTACTCTTTTTTTGCAAAAATTTCATAGATTCTTCTTCATTCAATCGTAATCTTTCCATAATGATACCTTTGGCTTTTTCTATTAATTTCCTTGATTCCAAAGTTTCTTTGGTTACTTCTAATTCATTTTTTAAACTCTTAATATCCTCAAATCTAGAAAGAGCGATTTCAATTTCGGCTTTCAAATCTGATTCATCTATTGGCTTTATTAGATATCCCAATACTCCCAGATTTTTTGCTCTATCGATCAATTCTTCATCATCGTAACCGCTTACAATTAATGTAGGAATAAAAACCTTCTCACTTATCCTTCTTAATGCCTCCAAACCATCCATAACAGGTAGATTGATATCAGCTATAATCAAATCAGGCTTTTTTTCTAAAGCTAATTTGACCAACTCTTTACCGTTTGTAGCTTCTCCTATTACTTTACATCCTAAATTTTCTAAGTTGCTTTTTAACCCCATTAAAATTAGGTATTCATCCTCGGCGATCAGTACCTTCAAGTCCTTCATTGTTTTACCCCCAACATCTTTAAATTTTCTCCATTTCTTCGATGGAAATATTCTTACTAATCTGTTTTACTGGGATCCTAATTCGTACTTTGGCACCATTAGCACTTTCTACATATATCTCCCCATTTAGCTGTTTGGTAACTATAGAATATACAATCGATAGACCAAGCCCCTGAGTATTTTGAATATCGAAATTTTGCGGGAAACCTACTCCGTTATCTGAAATCACTAGTTTTATTGATTCATTATCGAATTTTGAAATAATAGTAATCTCACCATTTTCTTTACCAACAAAAGCATACTTTAGACTGTTAGTAACCAGCTCATTCACCACCAAAGCTATCGCAGAGGCCTTGCTATATGAAACGAAAATATCGTCCAATTCAAAGTTAAATTTAGTCTCTTCTCTTGTACTGCTCATAAATTTGACTATCTTAGTTATCATCTCTTTGAGATTGATAATACTTCTACCCAATTTATCTTTTGACAACAAATCATGGACTGCGGCTATACTTTTTATCTTCGACATTAAATCATCGAGCATCTCTATTACATCTTTTCTCGAATCTTTTTTATTGGACATCTTATACAAAGACATCAAACTAATTATGGACTGGAGATTATTCTTGATTCGATGATGACTCTCTTGTAACAATACAGAACTTCCAACTAACCTTGTGTCATGAATTGCTAACGCAGCTTGATGAGCTATAGTTTCTAAATACTTTATCTCTTCTTCAGAATATATATATACTTCTTTGTAATAAATATGGATTATGCCACTCAACCTTGATCTTATGTACAAAGGAACACATATAAAACTATTAATATCTTTGTTGATTTTAAAGAATTTTTCGAATCCTCTATCTCTTTTTGAAAAATAATAAACTTTTTCATCGCCGATTAAATTTAAGATTTCTGATTCATTCGGTTCAACTTCCACGTTTTTATTTCGTTTGTAAAAAGCTTTGTCTATTATTGCGTTTGTGTCCTCATCCATCAGAGATATTCCACATGCCTCTGCTTTCATCGCCTTTGCAGCATTTTTTGCAAGCAGTTTCATAAGATCATCTAGCTCATACTCTGATGTTAAGTATTCTGCAGCTTCAAAGACCGATTCAATTAGTTGGCTTTCTTCAGGATTTACATTATTGTCATCAGAGTTAATTCCCATAATTTTATTTATCAATTTTTTAGGATTATTTTTGACCTCTTGAGAATCCAGAATTTCCGTGATCTCACCTTCATTCAATATTGCGATCTTGTCAGCGATTCTCAAGGCATCTTCCCATTGTTTAGTTATGTAGATTACACTTTTACCTTCTTTTTTGTGTGTTCTTATCATATTGTGAAGATTCATCAATGAACTTAAAGAAATATTCTCAGCTGGTTCGTATAGAATCAGAACATCTGGATTAACAGAAAAAGCCCTCACAAAAGCCAAATTTTTCTTTTCTTCTAACGTGAGGTCCCCTACTTTCATCTCTGGTGATAAGTTCAAATTATACTTTTTTAAAATTTCCTCCACTATTCTCTGAGTTTTTCTTTTAAAATAAAAAATCGATTGGTTCTTCTTATATGAAGTATCTAAAAACAAATTTTCTGAAACAGAGAGATTCTCTAATAACCTAGGTTTTTGATTAATAATTTCAATCTTATTTTTCTTTAGATCATACAGTCTGAAAGGGATAAGTTGCCCCATATGAAACAATTTTCCCTCTACAGGTAACTTACCAATTAATCCATTGATAATGGCATTCTTACCTGAGCCTTCTTGACCAACAATGGTTATAACTTCCCCTTTTTGTACTTCTAAGGAGAAATTTTTTAAAAGTTCTGCGTCTTGATCTTTTACACGAAAATCCTGAATTTCAAACAGATTTGACATAACAATTACCTCTAAAATCAAAAAATCTTTATTAGTTAATTTTACCAAATTTATATAAATTAAGAAAATCTAAGATTTTTTAACTTAATCAAAAATAAATGACTTAGAACAACTCTAATTGGATGTAATCACCCCTAATCGATGTTGACATAAAAATGAAAATATGATTAAATGTTTTCAGAAAGTCATCCTCAAGGGTGGGACGACAATATTCAGTAAAAAATTTAATAACAGGTCATGAATGCCTTAGTATATTGAAAAATATATAGTGAGGCATTTTTTGTTTGATAGGTACCTATAGTCACTTTGTAACAACAAAATTTACAGGAGGTGTTTTTATGAAACGTTTTTTGGTAGTTTTAGTATTGTTAGTGAGTTTATTTGCTTTTTCTGAAACCTTTTTACTCTCACCAAAGTCTATGAACAACCCTTATTGGTTCGCAGTAGAAAACGGTATGAAAGATGCAGCAAAAGCCTTAGGAGTTGAAGCAATATTTGATGCTCCTATAGAAGCTGATGCAGCAGAACAAGCCCAAAAGATACAAACCTATATTATTCGCGGTGTGGATGGTATTGGGATATCTCCAAATGATCCAGAAGCTATTAAATTTGTCATTCAACAAGCTTTGAACAGGGATATTCCAGTAGTAACTTTTGATTCTGATTCACCAGATAGTGGTAGATATGTATATTTGGGAACTAACAATTACAATGCAGGATATGCTGCTGGTGAACTTATGGGACAACTTATCGACCAATACAAACCTGATAAAACTACTTTGAATTTTGCTATTTTAACAGGGGGGTTGGCAGCAGTTAATTTGAACGAAAGAATCGCGGGATTCAAAGATGCCATGGAAGAATACTCCCAAAAAACAGGAAAAGAAATAGTTTATGTTGCAGATCCTTTCCCATGTAACGACGATACCGCTGTAGCTGTTCAAGTTTTAACAGATGTTACCAGACGTTATCCGAATTTAGATGGTTGGTTCACTTCTGGAGGATGGCACTTGTTTGCTCCAGTGGATACGGTTGTTAAAGCCTTAGGAGGAATAGAAAAGGCAGAATCACTCTTAACTGTTGGTTTTGACACTTTGCCACCAGAATTGGAACTCGTAAAAGCAGGCGCCTGGAAGGGTCTGGTTGGTCAAAGGCCATATGACATGGGATATTTATCTTTAGCTGTTTTATACAATATGTCGAAATTGGGTGTAGACAAAACACTACAATTATTACCAAAAGTAACAAATGAAGACGGTTCAGTCGATTACATTATAGACACGGGAGTCGATATTGTAACCTCAGAAAATGTTGATGAATTCTTTGAATTTGCCAACAAAGTTTACACCAAAAGATAAAATAAACTTTCTTAAGCGATGGGAGCTTATTTTTCCCATCGCTTTTGATTAATAAAAATTTTAAAAAGTATCTAAGCATTTATAAAAGGGAGGAAAAAGAATTGGAGACATTGAAAAAGATTTTTGCTATAAGAGAATTCACTATATTCTTGGTTTTAATTGCTCTGATGCTTTTCTTGGGAATAACTGCACCAGGGTTTTTATCGGTTGATAACCTCTTCAGTATCATTTTAAATGTGACGTTCATTGGGGTTATGGCTTGCGGTATGACAATGGTAATTATCACTGGTGGAATAGATCTTTCTGTTGGATCTATTTTAGGTTTATCTGGAGTTGTGATGGGGTTACTAATGCACGATTTAGGTTTGAATCCTGTCCTGAGTATTTTGGTAGGCTTATTGGTTGGAATGGCTGCTGGCTTAACAAACGGACTTCTCATTACCAAAGTTAAAATTCCACCGTTTATAAGTACTCTCGGTATGCTCAGTATAGCAAGGGGTTTAGCATATGTATTAAGTGAAGGCTGGCCAATATCTCCCTTTCCAAAATCATTTACTTCACAAGGTCAAGGAATGGTCGGACCTGTTCCTGTCCCTGTATTATACTTTGCTGGAGTTGCCATTATAGCATATATATTTCTACGATACACTATCGTTGGAAGAAGAATATACGCAACTGGTGGTAATTTAGAAGCCTCAAAATTGGTTGGAATTAAAACTGATAGAATATTGATAATGGTTTATGTAATTAATGGATTGTTGGCAGCATTTGCTGGATTTTTAATGACAGCATGGTTGGGAGTAGCTCAAGCAAATGCCGGTCAAAGTTATGAACTAGATGTTATTGCCGCAACTGTTATAGGAGGCACAAGTCTACAAGGTGGAGAAGGAACCATCTTAGGGACCGTGATTGGCGCTATCATCATGGGTGTACTGAGAAACGGGTTAATACTTTTAGGTGTGTCTTCTTTCTGGCAACAAGTTGTAATCGGTGCAGTAATAATCATCGCCGTAGCCTTCGATCAACTTAGAGGGGGGAAAGAAGGATGAACCCTGTCTTAAAAGTAGTTGATATTTCTAAAGAATTCCCTGGAGTAAAAGCTTTAGATCAAGTAAGTATTGACTTTTATCCTGGGGAAGTTCATGCCATTGTGGGAGAAAACGGTGCAGGAAAGTCCACATTGATGAAAATTATAGCAGGAGTTTATAAACAAAACGCAGGCAAAATAATTTTTAAGGGCAAAGAAAGATATTGGAAACTTCCTTCAGAAGCTATTGAAGAAGGAATTGTTACTATCTTTCAAGAATTGTCAGTCATGGATAATTTATCCGTTTCAGAAAATCTGTTTTTAGGATCTGAACCAAAAAGAGGACCTTTTCTTAACTTTGGTAAACTATACAAATCTGCAAAAGAGTTCTTAAAGGAGTTCGATCTCAACATAAATCCTAATGATAAGTTAAAAAAATTCACGATTGGCGTTCAACAAATGATTGAGATTGCAAGGGCTACTTACAAAGAATCTAAAGTTATTATAATGGATGAACCTACGTCTTCTCTCTCGCAGAATGAGGTTGAGAAATTATTTGAAGTTATAAGAAATTTGAAACAAAAAGGTGTGTCAATTATATTTGTTTCCCATAGGTTAGAAGAGATATTCGAAATAGCTGATAAAGTTTCTGTTTTAAGGGATGGAAGATTAGTTGAAACAAATAATATATCTGATCTTAATCGAGATAAAATTGTTGAAATGATGGTTGGAAGAAAAGTAGAAAATTTTTACATTAAAAAAGAACACGAAATTGGTAAAACGATCATGAAAGTTGAAAATCTTAGTGGCGAAGGATTCGAAGATGTTTCATTTGAGGTTAATGAGGGAGAAGTTTTAGGCTTTTCCGGCTTGATAGGTGCAGGAAGATCAGAAATCATGGAAACTATAATTGGTTTAAGAAAAAAGAAATCGGGAAAAATCTATGTTGACAACAAAGAAGTGACAATAAATAACCCACTTGATGCTATGAAGTTGGGCATTGGTATGGTACCAGAAGATAGAAAAAGAAAAGGATTGATTTTGATTCATTCTGTCAAAGATAACATATCTCTTCCTAGTTTAGATAAATTGAAGAGATTTCGAATATTTGTGAATGAAAAAGCGGAAAAAGATTTGAGTAAATGGGCAATAGATTCCTTTAACATAAAAACTCCTTCTCCTACAAGAAGAGTAAAATACTTATCAGGGGGAAATCAACAGAAAGTTGTAGTAGCAAAATGGATAGCCTTAAAACCCAAAATCCTAATACTAGATGAACCAACTCGAGGAATAGATGTGGGAGCTAAAGCGGAAATATATGAATTGATATCTGAACTAGCACTACAAGGAATGGCTATTATCATGATATCTTCAGAATTACCAGAGGTTTTACAAATAAGCGACAGAATAGCTGTTATGGCTTATGGACATCTTACGGGGATCCTTAACTCTAAAGAAGCTTCGCAAGAAAAAGTTATGAAGTTGGCTACTCAAAAAGAAAAAGTATACGCATAATGGGAGCTGGAAAAAATGAAAATTAGTACAAGAATCGTCTCTGGCTACATTATAGTCATTGCTGCTTTAATCTTAATATTAGGTGTTGTAAAATTTACCATTTCCAATTTAGAAAAACAAGGTAATGAAACTGTCATTTCGGCTGAGAATATGATCTCCAATCTGGAATCTTTCCAAGATTTTTTTCAAGGTTTTTATAATACTACCCAAGCAAATATAGCACTCATATCATCAGGATATTTATCTGACATAAATCAAGTTAAAAGTGCTCAAGAAGACTTCAATGTCTTTCTAAGTGAAGGGAAAAAACTACTTTTGCAAGAAGAAGACTTTTCTCAAGATTTTTTAGTAAAAAGTTCTACTTTATTCCAAAATATTGAAGATTTGAATCAACAAGCTTCTTCTAAAATTACAATCCTAATTCAAAAAAACCAAGAAATTAGCGATCTTAGTAAGAAACTTTCTAGCAATGAAGCAAATATCCAGCAAATTGAAAATCAAATAAATGACTTGCTAACTTACAATGAAAGCAAATTAGAGGATGAAATTAATAAGATAAAATCCCTTCAGGAAGAAATTCCAGATTTGTACGACTTCGAAGGTAATGAAAAAATTAAACAAGAGACAGAAAGCTCCTTAAATTTAGATGGTATAGGTATTTGGGGGTTGGAAAAATTTTGGAATAAGGATCTATTACCTAATTTTTCAAAGCTGGAAGGAACCATTAACATATTAAAATTGACCGCAAGAGAGATCCTCATACAAAATACAATATCCCAAGAGCTTACACTCTCCCTAAATGACGCTGTTGAAGAGATACAGAAAGTTCTAAACTTCGTATTTGATGGTGGTTATTTTGTCATGAATCCTGTTGAGGCTGTTCTTATTGGTAAAACTGTTGATGCATACCAAAAAAACGTTAATAACTATGCGCAACTTAGGTCAGAAAGAGATGATCTAAGAAAGGAATACACTTCATTGACAAATCAATTATCAGAAAGTCAAAATGAAATCCAAAAGATGAATGGGGAACTAAGTAAGTTATTTAGTATCGAACTTATTCCTTTGATAGAAACTTTTTCTAATTTAGTTGAAAGCGAAATGACTGAAATTCAAAAATCAGCTAATTCAAACGCACAAATAATTTCTGCTAACGCTCAAAAAGTTCTTAAAAACGTAAACTCTGTTTTCAATACGACTTTAATTACTACCCTCATTGTAATAGGTATAATTATTTTCATCACTTATCTTCTTAATCATTCAATATCTGGAACTCTAAAAATCACCAACAAATTGGCTAACAGTATTTTGAATAAAGACTTAGCACAAATTCCACCTTTTTCAAAAAAGAAAGACGAAATTGTTCAAGTTCATAACGCTTTTATTAATGTAGCTGATTCTTTAAAAAATATGCTAAACCAGCTTAAATCTTCTTCCAATATTCTAAAACAAAATGCTGAAAATACTTCTTCTGTAGTTGAAGAATATTCAGCAGTGAGTGAAGAAATTTCAGGGGAAGTAAATACCTATAGCGACAGTTTAATTGAATCAGTAAATAAATTAAGAAACATTACTTCTTCCTTGAATGAAGTTAAAGATAACTCTGAAAAACTAGGGTATCAAGCAGAAAATTCTGTAACAGAAGCAGAGAAATTTAAATTAGAAATAAACGAAGACATAAAAAATATTCTTCAAATTGCCGAAGAAAACAAAAATATTACTAACGATGTGGAAAATAATATTAATGATATGCAAAAGCTTTTGAATGTAACAAAAGAAGTTAGTTCTTTTGCTGAAAACATCAGATCGATAGCAGAACAAACCAATCTTTTATCTTTAAATGCAGCAATAGAAGCAGCTAGAGCGGGAGAAGCTGGAAAGGGATTTGCGGTAGTTGCGGAGGAAGTAAGAAAACTCGCTGAAAGCTCTGAAAAAATGGCTTCAGATGTACAAAACGCTATCTTAAAAATGGAAAAAACTGTAAGCTCAGTAGCTGAATCAACTTCCAACACAGGGAAAAAGGTTGAAGATAACGCAGATAAAATTGAAGAATTAAGTTTAAGAATAAAAAAGATACAAGAAAATATCGACAAAACTGTAAATACTATTGTAGCATTAAAAGATTTCATTGAAAGTGAAAACAAATTGGTGATTGAAGTAAGCAACAATACAACCGAAATCTCTGAGCAATTTGAAGAAACTTCTAAAGGCATTTTAACCTTCAAAGAAAATTTGGGAGAAGTTGCAAAGGCTATGGAAAACCTCACAGAAGAATCACAAAAACTTTTGGACCTTTCAGAATCTATAAATTCGTTAGTTAAAGAATATCGACTTTAATTTATGATCTTTTCCCTTTGACATCTTTTATTATTCCCATAGATCACAGACTTGTCATAGGAAATCTAACAATAGAAAGTATAATGAGATTGTACAAGAGATGAAGGTAAAGTTAATCTTTTATAAGATGCATAAACAATTTTGAACCATATAATCAACTTCAAACCCTGGTTAGAATTTTTTCTAACCGGGGTTTTATTTTTTTACATTTTTTTCAAAAATTGAGAATTAAGTTGTTAATCCAATTTTATTGCCTCTAAATAAACGAGATTAACTGTAATTGCGAATAATCGTATTTTGTTTTCAAGAAATATAGATATATAATTAGTATGTACAAATTTAAATCTAACTGAGAATAATATATACATGTTGTAATATTTTTATCATACAAGTTAACTCTAAAAATCTTATTTGTAGCAGTTTTGAAACATAAATTTTTATAACAAAGAGGAGAGTGGAGAATGTACGAAGAATTGAAAAAAGAACTATACAAAGCCCACATGAATCTTGAAAAATACAGATTAGTTGCTTACACCAGTGGAAATGTCAGTGTAAAAGTGAACAATCACGTAATAATCAAACCTTCTGGAATACCATATGATGAGTTAAAAGCCGAAGATATGGTTGTTCTGGACATGGAAGGAAACACCGTAGAAGGCAAACTAAAACCATCTGTTGATTCTGCTACCCACCTTTACCTTTATAAAAACTTACCTGATGTGGGGAGTATTATTCATACTCATTCACCTTACGCTTCTGCTTTTGCGTTGCTATCACAACCAATACCTGTTTACAGTACTGCACATGCTGATGTTTTTGGCGTGCAAGTACCTGTTTCAAACTATGCACCGGTAGGCTCTGAGGCGATCGGCAAAGCTGTGATTGAGGTTGTTAATCAAGCAAAAGCAGTTCTTTTAAGTAAACACGGGGTAATAGTCATGGGAAAAGATATCAAGGAGGCTATAAGAAAAGCAATTTTCTTGGAAGAGGTTGCACAAACAGCCTATCTTGCTAGGACTATTGGAAATCCAGAACCTCTGGATGAACAAGAAGCAAAACGACTATATGAATTTCATCATAGTAACTACGGTCAAAAATGATGAAATAAAGAGTTTAAGGAGGGCAACGTATGTACTTAATAGGTACGGATATAGGAACTACTGGAACAAAAACTGTCATTTTAGATGAAAAAGGAAATCTACTCTCAAAAGCAAGCAAGACTTATAAAGTAAACACACCAAAGGCTTCATGGGCAGAACAAGATGCAGATGTATGGGTAGATGCCTTCATTCAAAGCTTAAAAGAAAGCGTAGAAAAGGCTAATATAAACCCTTCTGAGATAGCGGGAGTATCTTTAAGTGGATTATACGGTGGTGCTGGTGTACCTGTAGATAAAGATATGAACCCTCTGTATCCCTGCCTTATTTGGATGGATCGAAGGGCATCAAAAGAAACTCAATGGGTTAAAGAGAATGTATCACAAGATAAACTGTTTGAAATAACAGGAAATTATGTTGATTCTTATTTTGGTTTCACCAAGATAATGTGGATAAAAAATAACTTACCTGATGTGTGGAAAAACACGTATAAATTCGTTAGCCCTAAAGATTACGTTATATATAAGCTTACTGGAGAACTTTCAACTGATTACAGCTCAGCAGGAAATTTAGGTGGGGTTTTTGATATCAGGACAAAAAATTGGTCCGAAGAAATGGGAAAGATTCTAGGAATCCCCATTGATAAACTACCAGAAAAAATACTAAGATCAAAAGATATTGCAGGTTATTTAAATAAGGATATGGCAGAACTTACTGGATTAAAAGAAGGCACTCCTATAATCTCCGGAGGAATAGATGCACCAATGGCACAATTGAGTGCTGGGGTATTGAACGAAGGAGAACATGTCTTTATGGCAGGGACTTCCACATGTTGGGGTACTCTGTTGTACGATAAAAAACCAAGCACTCCTCAATTGGTAAATTACCCTTACGTTGTCGATGAAGATCATTTACTATACACATTTGGTGGAAGTGCCACAACCGGTGCGTTAGTAAATTGGTTTATAGATGAATTTGGTCAAATGGAAAAAACTTTTGGTGAGCAATCTGGCTATTCTCCTTATGAACTTTTAGAAATGAAAGCAAAAAAAGTACCTTTGGGAAGCGAAGGCCTCTTAGCATTACCATATTTCATGGGAGAACGATCCCCTATATGGGACCCTGATGCAAGAGGAGTTATTTTTGGAATCACTTTGTATCACAAAAAACCACATATTTATAGGGCTCTCATGGAATCCGCTGCTTTCTCTCTAAGGCATAACATGCAAACCGCAAAAGAATCAGGCATAAAACTAAATCCAGATTGTTGGATAGTAGGGGGAGTAGCAAATTCTGACCTTTGGACTAAGATCTTTGCTGATGTAACAGGTTATAACATGATCAAATTATCCGACAACATTGAAGCACCTTTGGGAGATGCGTTCCTCGTTGGACTTGGCACCGGGATATTCATAAAACCTGAGGAAATTAAAAATTGGATAAAGATAGAAACAACCGTAAACACAAATAAAGACAATTTCGATAAATACGAAGAGTATTACAAATTGTTTTTAGAACTATATAACAATACTAAAGAAATAATGCATAAAATTGCCAAATTATAACTTACTAAACAAAATAATCTTTGGAGGTGCAAGATGATAGATAAGAAAAAACCCACAATTGGAGTATTAGGAATTATGCAAGAACTGTATGACAAAACTTATCCTAACATAGTTGAAACTCAATCAAATTACGTTAAAGGCGTCATTAAAGAATTAGGAGATATAGCAGAATTTAAATTTATTAAGCCTGCTAGAAATAGAAAAGACATCGAAGAAATAGTCCAAACGTATAACAACGATAAAGAAATAGATGGAATTATGATTATGATGTTGACTTACAGTCCAGGTCAAAGAATTGTTCCCGCGTTAAAAAAGAATAATCTACCGATAATGCTCGCAAATATCCAACCTTTACCTAGCGTGACAAAAGACTGGGATATGGAACTTTTAACTTACAACCAAGGAATACATGGGGCACAAGATAATATGAATGCAATAGTTAGATTAGGTATCAATTGTCCAGTAATTACAGGAAATTTGAAAGAAGAAGAATTCAAAAACTTTGTGAGTGATTGGAGTCTTGCAGCTGAAGCAGCAAAAGCTTGTAAAAATTTAAAAATCGCAGTTGTTGGAAGAATGCCTGGGATGGGGGATATTACCTTTGATTCATTGGCATTGTTAAAAAAACTCGGAGTTGAAATAGTAGATGAAAGTATGGGAAAGATATATTCTTACTTTGAAAAAGTAACAAAGAAAGAGATCGAAGATGTTAAAGCAGAAAACGCAAAGAACTTTGAAATTGACCCCAAACTAGAAGAAGACCAACACGACTTTGCTGCAAAATTTCAGGTTGCCATTGAAAAATTCCTCGAAGATAACAACTACGATGGATACAGTATCTACTTCGATTCTGTAAAGGATGATGGAAGGTTCGAACAGTTACCGTTAATGGCTGCCTCTAATTTGATGGCAAAAGGGTACGGATATGGAGCAGAAGGGGATGCCCTTGCAGCTACGGTTGTAAAAATAGGACATATCCTAGGCAATAACGGACATTTCACAGAAATGTATGCTATGGATTTTGAAAGAGACTCCGTTTTTATGAGCCATATGGGAGAAGGTAATTGGAAAGTAGCAAGAAAAGACAAACCAATAAAACTCATAGACAGATTTTTAGGTATAGGAGATTTAAACAATCCACCAACAGTTGTATTCAACGTGCAGCCAGGTGAAGGAACCATAACTTCCTTAGCCCCTTTAAGCGAAGGAAATTTCAGATTAGTTGTTTCAAAAGGTGAAGTTATAGACAACGAAGATTATCCGAATGTTGAAATGCCGTATTTTCATTTCAAACCAGATACTGGCGTAAGAAATGCGATGACGAACTGGCTCAAAAACGGAGGAACTCATCACCAATGCTTTAACATCGGAGATACTACAAGGAGGTGGGAATTGTTTGCAAAAATTGCGGGTATTGAGTATGTAAGGGTATGAAGAAATTTCAAAAACTTAACTGAGACAAAACAGGAACTATTCTGTGGTACATTTAGTTAATTTGTAACAACAAAATTTGAGGAGGTGTTTTTATGAAACGTTTTTTGGTAGTTTTGGTATTATTAGTAAGTTTATTTGCATTCTCTGAAACCTTTTTACTCTCACCAAAGTCTATGAACAACCCTTATTGGTTCGCAGTAGAAAACGGTATGAAAGATGCAGCAGAAGCCTTAGGAGTTGAAGCAATATTTGATGCTCCTGTTGAAGTGGATGCAGCAGAACAAGCCCAAAAGATACAAGCGTATATTATTCGTGGTGTAGATGGGATTGGGATATCTCCTAATGACCCAGAAGCTATTAAATTTGTCATTCAACAAGCTTTGAACAGGGATATCCCGGTAATAACCTTTGATTCTGATTCACCAGATAGTGGTAGATATGTATATTTGGGAACTAACAATTACAATGCAGGATACGTTGCTGGTGAGCTTATGGGACAACTTATCGATCAACACAAACCCGATAAAACAACTTTGAATTTTGCTATTTTAACAGGTGGGTTAGCAGCACTTAACTTGAATGAGAGAATTGCAGGATTCAAGGATGCGTTGGAAGAATACTCCCAAAAAACTGGAAAAGAAATAGTCTATGTTGCTGATCCTTTCCCCGCTGAGGACGACACTGCTAAAGCTGTTCAAATTTTAACAGATGTAAATAAACGTTATCCAAATTTAGATGGATGGTTCATTGCCAATGCTTCGGCTGCATATGTTCCGGTGGATACAATGGTTAATGCTTTAGGAGGAATGGAAAAGGCAGAATCACTCCTAATAGTTGCTTTTGATACTTTACCACCAGAATTAGAGCTCGTAAAAGCAGGTGTCTGGAAGGGCCTTGTTGGTCAAAGACCTTATGACATGGGTTATTTATCTCTAGCCATTTTATACAATATGTCGAAATTGGGTGTAGACAAAACACTACAATTATTACCAAAAGTAACAAATGAAGACGGTTCAGTTGATTACATTATAGATACGGGAGTTGACGTTGTAACTTCTGAAAATGTCGATGAATTCTATGAATATGCCAATAAAGTTTATACTAAAAGATAAAATAAACTTTCTTAAGCGATGGGAAATTTCTTCTTCCCATCGCTTTTTGTTAATTAAAATTTCAAAATTACTATGTAATACACTCATCCCTGCTACTATTTTAGCATCGGGGTATCTCTTTACAAAAGAAATAATGAAAAGGATAAAAAGCTGATTTTTATTACCATTTTTTAAGTTCATATCCGTACATATTATACGAGTGAGGTATTCAAAATGAAAAAAGCAAAAATGTATGTAGACAAAAACTTTGTGATTGATAAGGTAGATAACAGACTTTTTGGCTCTTTTATAGAACATCTTGGCAGGGCTGTTTATACAGGTATCTATGAACCTGATCATCCTAAAGCAGATGAAAAAGGATTCAGAAAAGATGTAATAGATTTGGTCAAAGAACTAAACGTTTCTATTGTCAGATACCCTGGCGGAAACTTCGTTTCAGGGTACAACTGGGAGGACGGAGTAGGTCCAAAAGAAAAAAGACCTAAAAAGCTTGAATTAGCCTGGCGCTCGTTAGAACCAAACGAATTTGGTACCAATGAGTTTATGGAATGGTGTAAGTTAGTTAATACAGAACCAATGATGTCTATTAATTTAGGTACAAGAGGAATAGACGAAGCTAGAAATTTTGTTGAGTATTGCAACTTCCCTGGAGGAAGTTATTTCAGTGATTTAAGAAAACAACATGGTTACAATGATCCACACAACATAAAAGTATGGTGCTTAGGAAATGAAATGGATGGCCCATGGCAAATTGGACACAAAACCGCCTTAGAATACGCCAGACTGGCTGAAGAAACCGCTAAAGTAATGAAATTGGTTGATCCAAATCTAAGTTTGGTTGCTTCTGGAAGCTCAGGATGGCACATCCCAACTTTTGGTGAATGGGAGGCAACTGTACTCGAGCATACTTACGATTATGTTGATTTTATCTCTTTACATGCCTACTACGACAATTATGAAAATAACATAGAAAACTTCTTAGCAAAGTCTATTGATATGGATTCATATATAAAATCAGCTGTAGCCGCATGTGATTACGTAAAAGGTCGTAAAAAAACTAACAAAACGATTTATATATCATTTGATGAATGGAACGTCTGGTTTCATTCAAGAAAGGAAGATGAGAAAGTTGAACCCTGGCAAATTGCCCCGCCATTACTAGAAGATGTATACACATTTGAAGATGCTTTGTTAGTAGGTTTAATGCTAATTACGCTCCTAAAACATGCTGATAGAGTTAAGATAGCTTGTTTAGCCCAGTTGGTGAATGTAATTGCACCTATTATGACAAGAAAGGGTGGAGGTGCATGGAGACAAACAATATTCTATCCATTCATGCATGCTTCTAACTTTGGAAGAGGCACCGTTTTACAACCAGTCATTTCAGCCGAAACATATGACACTAAAGATTTTAAAAGTGTTCCATTTGTGGACGCAGTTCCCGTTTTTAACGAAGAGAAAAATGAATTAACGATATTTGCAGTAAATAGGGCACAAGATAAGATGGAGTTTGATTGTGAATTAAAAGGTTTTGAAGATTATTCTGTGATAGAACACATAATTTTAGAAAACAATGAACTTAAAGCTGTAAATACAGAAGATAATCCAGACAATGTCAAACCTCACAACAATGGAAATGCCAGAAATGAAGGAGGAAAAGTAAAAGCTGAATTGTCACCACTTTCTTGGAACGTTATTAGATTAAAGAAGTAAAATAAATAGAAATAAATAGACATTAAATTTTAATGAGGTGAAAATATGGATGAAACAAAGATAATAAATTTTACAAACTCATCAAAGAATAAATTAACGCCTTGTTCCATAAGTTCAGTAAAAATAAAGGGGTTCATGAACGATTATTTAGAAACAATGTTGAAAGTTACCATTCCTTCGCAATACGAACTTTTAGAAAGTACCGGCAGAATAGATAACTTTAGAATAGCCTCGGGTAAAAAAGAAGGTTCTTTTAAAGGGTTAGTTTTTAACGATTCAGATGTTTATAAATGGCTCGAAGCTGCTTCTTATGCTTTGCTGTTCACTAACGACGATGATTTAAAAGAAAAGATAGATAACACAATCAAAGAAGTAAAAGACGCTCAAGAAGATAATGGCTATTTAAATACTTATTTTATGTTTGAAAGAAAAAAAGAGAGATGGACGGATCTCGCAACAAAACATGAACTTTATTGTGCTGGGCATTTAATTCAAGCTGCGATAGCTCATAAAAGGGTTACAGGTGAGGATACATTATTTGATGTAGCTATAAAATTTGCAGATTTAATTGTAGACACCTTCGGCCCAGATAAAAAACGGGGTGCACCAGGACATCCAGAAATTGAAATGGCTCTAGTTGAGTTGTATCGTGAAACAAAGAACCAAAAATATTTAAACCTTGCTAAATATTTTTTGGAAGAAAGAGGGAATGGGTATGCAAGTACTTATCGCTTTTTCAACCCAGAGTACTATATAGATCACAAACCATTTAAAGAATTAGACGAGATGACAGGCCATGCTGTTAGAATGTTGTACCTTTGTACCGGTGCAACGGACATTTACTTAGAAACAGGAGATGAAGAAATTTTCTCTACCATAGAAAGACTTTGGGAGAACTTGGTAACAAAAAAGATGTACATTACGGGAGGAGCTGGCTCTCGATATGAAGGCGAATCTTTTGGGGAAGATTATGAATTGCCTAATAGAAGAGCATATACAGAAACATGTGCCGCAATAGCTTCATATATGTGGAATTATAGAATGTTCTTAGTTACAGGTGAAGGCAAATATGTAGATCTAATGGAGTTGGTTTTGTACAATGGTTTACTTTCAGGAATTTCTATAGATGGCAAACATTATTTCTATGTAAATCCTTTAGAAGACAGAGGAAAAAAGAGAAGACAACCTTGGTACGAATGTGCATGTTGTCCTCCAAATATATCAAGAACATTAACATCTTTCCCTGGTTATATTTATACAACTTCTGATGAAGGAGTATACATAAACTTGTACGAAAACAGTCAAGCAAATATAATTTACAAAGAAAAAGAAGTCAAAATTACACAAGAAACAGATTATCCATGGGATGGAAAAATAAGGATAATTGTTTCTACAGAAGTTATTGATCCATTTTCTTTATTTTTAAGAATTCCTTCCTGGGCGAATGTTTTTGATATAACTGTGGATGGAGAAAAATTAAACAAGAATTTAGAGAAAGGCTTTTTGAAAATATTCAAACCTTGGAAAGGTCCCCATGAAATAATTTTAAATTTACCGATGGATATAAAATTTGTAGAAAGTCATCCATTTGTGAGGGAAAACTTAGACAAAGTAGCTTTGAAAAGAGGACCTATGGTTTATTGTATTGAAAAAGCAGATAACAAAGAAGGAGATGTGTGGAATTATCTAATCGATTTAAATGAAAAAATCGAACCAGAAAATTATCAAATAAATTCAAAAAGAGTGATAAAATTAAAAGCAAAAGGATACCATGAGGATATACAAAATTGGGAGGGAAGATTATACTCACAATCTGGAAGAGTAAAAGGAGAAAAAAAGAAAATCGATATTAATCTAATTCCATATTTTGCCTGGGCAAATAGAGAAGAAGGACCAATGGCAGTTTGGATCAGAAAATGAAAACTTTCCAAAATTAAAGCATTTCTTAAATAAAATGTATTATACTAGTTATAACAACACACTACGGAGGAGTTTTGACAGTGAAAAAGACCAAGCAATCTATCATAAAAGATTACATCCTTGATCAATTAAAGAGTGGAGACTTAAAAAAAGGAGATAGAATTCTATCTGAAAATAAATTAGCTGAATTTTTTTCCGTCAGCAGACAGACAGTTAGAAAAGCTATCTACGATCTGGAAAAAGAAGGATATTTGGTTACTAGAAGAGGCAGTGGAACTTACGTTAAATCCATGAGAAAAGATAAAGAAAACATAGGCATTTTAACTCAATCTTTAACTGACTATATATTTCCTTTTATAGTCATGGGAGCAGAAGAGGTATTAAAAAATACTAAATGTAAATCTTTCATAGGTAACGCAAAAAACGATCCTGTTTTTGAAAGGGAGACCTTAGAAAGGTGGATGGATCTTGGATTAAAAGGGATTATAGTGGATCCGGTAGTAAGTGCCACTAAACAAGCCAATGTAACTCTTTTAAAAGAAATAAGTGAACAGATCCCAACCGTGATTATAAATAGTAATTTAAATATTCAACATGCTGGGACGTTGGTTCTGAATGACTACGACTGTGGATCTTTTGCTGCTAAGAAATTTATCGAGTTAGGGCACAAAAGGGTTGCTGTGATATACAAAGCCGTTCATAAAGCTGCAAATGAAAGAGCTAATGGATTTATAGACACAATAAAAGAACATAAGCAAATATTGCTGTACGAATTGCCTTTTCACGGTCAAGAAACATCCGATGAAGTTTTCAATTTAATCATGTCCCTTTTGAGCCTACCAAAAAACAATATACCAACTGCAATTTTTTGTTCAAACGATTTGGTAGCTATGCAAGTGATAATGGCCTCAAAAAAATTGAATCTTGATATACCAGACGATATTTCGTTAATAGGTTTTGATGATGCGGATTTTGCACAAGCGCTTGAAATTTCTACTTTTAGGCATCCAAAACAGCAATTCGGTGAAAAAGCTGCTCAAATGCTGCTTAAAATGATCGAGGAAAATAACAATGGAAAACCTGAAAAAATTGTCGAGAAAGCTGAGTTCATAGAAAGAAAGAGCCTTATTCAAAAAAAGTGAGGAAAAAATATGGTCGATCTTTTAAATCTTAAAATAGAACAAATGGCTGGTTTGAATTTCAAATGTGAATGTGGACGAACTCATAAAGTAGATATTGAAAAAATAATTGTAGGAAATAATATTTTGAATGCTAAAAATAGTTTTATGGATATTATTAACTCTGAAAATTTATTTGTTGTTGCTGATAAAAATACATATAAGAGTTTTGGAAAAGAACTAATTACACTCTTAAAAAGAGAAAATTACCAAATAACTGAGTTTATTTTTCAAAACGAAGATCATTTGATTCCAAATGAAAAAAGCGTCGGAAGATTATTAATAGAAATTCCTAAGAATGCATCGTTAATAATTGGTGTTGGTTCTGGGACTATAAACGATCTGTGTAGATTTTTAAGTTACAAACTCAATATTCCTTATATAATCTTCGCAACCGCTCCTTCAATGGACGGATATGCTTCAATGGTCTCCCCTTTAATTGTAGAAGGTTTTAAAAGAACGTATGAAGCAACTTATGCAAAAGCAATTGTAGCGGATACACAAGTTCTAAGAAATGCACCTTTAGAAATGATTCATGCAGGATTCGGAGACATTCTTGGAAAGTTTACTTCTTTGACGGATTGGAAACTTTCTAAATTAACCAACCATGAATATTATTGTGAAAAAACTGTTGAATTTGTAGAAAAAGCAAGGGATCTTTGCGTAAAAAATGCAGAGAAAATAAGTCAAAGAAGCGAAGAAGTTATTAAACAAATAATGGAAGCGTTAATTATCTCTGGAATAGCCATAGGATTTGTAGGTTACTCTAGGCCTGCATCGGGGGCGGAGCATCACCTAGCTCATTATTGGGAAATGGATGCTATATCAAAAAATATATCCCACCCTTTACATGGAAATTCTGTTGGAGTAGGAACCGTTGTTGTTTCGATGATCTATCAATTAATGAAAGATAAACTTCCAAAAGGGTTAACTCCACCAGATCCTGAGTACTTAATTTCAATTCACAAAAAGGCAGCCTCGATATACAGCCCAAAAGAATTAGGTATTCCAAAAGATGTTTTTCAAGAGAGTATTATACATGCCAGAGAAATCAGAAATAGATACACTATTCTTCAATTAGCTCATGAGTTGAACCTTTTAGAAAAGATATCAACGATTCTTACAGAAAAATTTTATGGTTAATTTTTATCTTTGACAGCTCGGCTAAAAATCATTTAGACGAGCTTTTTGTTTTCAATCATAATACTTTTTCCATACGAAAAAAGTTCAATTTTCGTTGCCAACTTAATTCTAGTGTGGTTTCACTTGTTTTTTTATATCCTAATTTTTTGTAAAATTTGATAGCTATAGTATTTTCTTTTTTACATCCAATATCTTCGCTTTTCTTCGTTGCTGCTTTCTTTATGCTGATCATTTTATGCCCCCTCCAATATATTTTATCAGATCATAGTACGATTTTTAGAAAGAGTATTTTTAAGAATTTTCAGCGTAATCAACTATAAAAGCTCTTAATTACTCTTAATCATCTCAGATCACGAATAATTAAGTTTGCAAAATATAAAAATAAAAGTTATAATTAGAATAAAGATATGAAGTATGATATGTTATTTAATTTTAATCTAAAAGTTATTTTATTTTCATGTTTTAAGCTGAGGAGGTACTAAATGATTTCAAAAGCTGGTAGATCCTTGTATAAAGAAATATTAAAAGAATTGAGAGCAAAAATTACTCAACTCCCTGAAGGATATAAATTACCCTCTCAACAGGAACTGTGTGAAAATTTAGGGGTTAGCAGAACTTTAATCAGAGAAGTACTAGTAAGCCTTGAACGAGAAGGTCTGATCATAAGAAAACAAGGACTGGGGACATTTGTAGTGAAAAAAGAAGGCATTGTTCAAACAGGCTTAGATTATTTAAGGGGAGTTTCAACTATAATTTCAACCTCAGGAAAAGTACCTGACCTTATTTTAAACGAGTTTGAGGAAGTAGGCGCCTCTCCTTCACTCTCAAAAAAATTGGAAATCGCTCCTAAAGATCCATTAATCAAAATTAAAAGAGTTTATACGGCTGACGGTTTTCCCGTTATATACGCAGAAACATATATGGTTATCAATAGAATTCCAGGAGGAAAAGACGCAATAATTTCTGTTTTAAAAGATGAAAATAGTAAAAATGAAGAGATTTTTACCTATCTAGATAAATATTTTATGAGACCCATTAAACATGCTATCTCAGAAATAGAAGCTATTGATGCCGACAAGAAACTTGCCAACTTATTGAAAATTCCCGAGAAAAAAGCAGTCACTCTTTTATTAGAAGTTCACTACGATGAAAATAATATTCCCTTACTTCACTCATTGGATTACATAAATACCTCTATTTTCAAATTGAGTGTATTCAGAAGAAAAATATAACGTATTTAAAACTACAAGGAGGAGATTCTGTGTTTAAACAAGATTTTAGGGTTCCAACAGGATTAGAAAATCAAATTCAATACCATATTCAATGTGGGCCGGGTGACGTTGCTCCTGTAGTGATTGTTCCCGGTGATCAAGGCAGAGTAGAAAGTATTATCAGTAAACTACACGATCCCAAAAAAGTTTCAGAAAACAGAGGACTTATTACTTATACCGGTTATCATGAAGATTACCCTGTATCAGTCACTTCAACAGGAATGGGTGGGCCTTCTGCAAGCATTGTCTACGAAGAGCTTATAAATATTGGGGCAAAGATACTGATTAGGATTGGAAGTGTTGCTGGATTACAAGAAGAAATTGAAGAAGGAGATGTCATAATTCCTCATGCTTGCGTGAGAGATGATGGAGCTAGTCAATATTATGTACCACAGAATTTCCCTGCGGTAGCTTCACCAGAAGTATATTTAAGACTTATTTCTGCAGCAAAGAGTCTAAATCTTGATTTCAAAACAGGGATAAATTGGAGTCATTCTTGTTTTTACAATAGGGATCCTGAATATTTTCAAAGATGGAGCAGATACAGAGTTGTTTCAATGGATATGGAGGCTTCTTCTCTTTTCGTTGTCTCATCGTTAAGAGGTGTAAAAGCAGGATTTATTGGCATATGT
>NZ_JALY01000155.1:0-639 GCF_002924615.1 Petrotoga halophila DSM 16923
GGGCGGGAATAGATAATAAAAATAAGTTTTAAAAACCCACAACAATCCTAAGACGAAACTAAAAAAAGGGAATCATAAGGGACGGAGTCCCTTCCACAAGGGGCGGTGGGCGGGAATAGATTAATAAATCTTAAAGGCAAAGCCTTTAAAAAAGGGATCCTAAGGGACTCCTTAGTCTTTAAAAAGGGATCGAAAAGGGGCGAAGCCCCTTTATCCACTAAGGCCTCTTAGGCCTTTATTCAGGGATCATAAGGGGCGAAGTCCCTTCCACAAGGGGCGGTGGGCGGGAATAGATAATAAATCTTAAAGGCAAAGCCTTTAAAAAAGGGATCATAAGGGACTCCTTAGTCTTTAAAAAGGGATCGAAAAGGGGCGAAGCCCCTTTATCCACTAAGGCCTCTTAGGCCTTTATTCAGGGATCATAAGGGGCGTAGCCCCTTCCACAAGGGGCGGTGGGCGGGAATAGATATAATAGTAAACAATTATTTACCACAATTTAAGTATTCTTACGGATACTATTAGTGGAGGTGAGAAAATGAAAGAAATAGTAGGACTAATCCCTGACCTTGTAAAAATGGTGGAAGTACCTGGCAACGGCAAAAAGAAAAAAGAAATCGTGTTAAACGCGGTAAGAGAATT
>NZ_JALY01000155.1:694-2172 GCF_002924615.1 Petrotoga halophila DSM 16923
TATGGCAATGAACTTAGAATCAAGAAAAGCAAAGATAGTATGGATAAGCATAGTAGACGGAAAAGAAGAAAAAAAGTATAAAAGCTATGACTTATTCACAGACGTAGAAGCAGACATAAAAACCGCCTTACAAGGATTAGTCTCACTCTGTGAAAACACCAACGCGGTTTATTACTTCAACGAAAGCTACGAAATAATCTAAAAAGGAGGAAATAGCGAATGAGAAGATTAAGAATGAAATTCTATGACTCAGCAGAAGGAAAAAGCAAAACCCTATCAGTAGACGGAGTATTAGAAACACTAACGCAAGCAGAAATAGAACCAATAATGCAAAGCTTGATAGGCGTATTAGTACCAACAACCGCACAAGTAGACGAAGCAGAAATCGTTGAAACAACGACAAACGAAGTATTCAACCTCATTCAATAAAGAAACGCACTCATGCCTCTTGACGGGGCATGAGTTTTTTTGATATATTAGTATACGCACGTATAATATACTTCCAAAAGGGGCGGTGGGCGGGAATAGATATAAAAATAAATTTCTTAAATTGACGAAAATCTAAAGGCAAAGCCTACAGTAGGATTACAAAGGGCGAAGCCCTTTAATCCACAAAGACCTATCAGGCTTTTAAACAGGGATTATAAGGGGCGAAGCCCCTTAAACCACAAGGGGTGGCGGGCGGGAATAGATATAAAAATAAATTTCTTAAATTGATGAAAATCTAAAGGCAAAGCCTTCAGTAAGATTACAAATGGTATAGTCCTTTAACTCCTCTAAAGCTTCTCAAGCTTGAAAAAAGGGTTCATAAGGGGCGAAGCCCCTTAATCCACAAAGGTCTCTCAGGACTTTAAACAGGGATAGTAAGGGACGAAGTCCCTTAATCCACAAAGACCTATCAGGCCTTTAAACAGGGATCATAAGGGGCGAAGCCCCTTAAACCTCAAGGGGCGGTGGGCGGGAATAGATATTAAACAGATAATAAATAATAAAGGGGGAAACTACCATAAAACATCAAAACTACACCAAACTAACAGACCATGAACTAGTAACACTCTCCAAAAAAGGCGACAAAAAATCAAAAGAAACTCTATTCACCAAATACAAAGGCTTCCTTGTCAACGAAGCAATCAAACTCACCAAAAGTTGCGGCATAGACTTTGAAGACAGCTTTGGAAGTTTAACTTACCTCTTCCTATGTGCGATAGACAATTTCAATCTCAAAGGAAATTTCACAGGATACATGAAAAAATTCGTACAACTAAAAATAAAAAACGACATTGGAAAAAGAAAAGCAAAAATGCCCTACGTACCAAAAGAATACCCCTTTTACCTAAGAAACTTAGAAGAAGTAATGCTTATGGAAGAAGACATAGCACACTACGAGTGAAATCTCCTTATGGTCGGGCAGCAGAATGAAGGAGTAAAGATTTTCTTCCTTAGATGGGCGGGCAGCGGGGCGAAGGGGCGCTAACAAA